>CAYQFW010000008.1:7580-9576 GCA_964416955.1 uncultured Ruminococcus sp. | reverse complement strand
CTCTTCTAATATTACCTTTATACAGTCTTTTAATACAGTTTTCGCGTTATTTCCCGCTTTGTTGCCGTTTTGAAGGGATACAAGATATCCCACTTCACCCGAATTAAAACTTTGTGCAAAAACCGAAATATCGGGTGTTATTCCCTGCTCATTCATCTCTAACAAAACCTTATAAACCCTGCGGTTCAAATCAGTTATCATTTTATTTTCGGGCAGGTTTTCTTGTGCATAATCCAAAAAATCGGGATGTTGCAAGAGCACCGCAAGCATTGTTTCCTCTGCCGCAACACCTTTCACAGATCTTCGTCTTTCAGGGTTTATATCGTCTTTTGTGAATTTTGGACGAATGACATCATTTATCTCCTGTCGGCGCTCGGCACGTTTACTTTGTTTACGGTATTCATCCACTTTGGTTGTAAGCGCCGTTCTTGAAACACCGTATTTTTCACAAAGCCGACCGATATATATATCCCTTGCCATCACATCATCTGTAGTCGATAAAATCTGTGCCGCATTATTAAGATATTTAAGTCTGCCTTCGTCAGTATCCAAAAGCAACCCTTGAGCCGCCATGAGCAGTTTATACTCAATATCACTTACCGCTCCCGAAAGAAGCGCTTTGAACCTGTCAGCGCCGTTTTTCTTGATAAACTCGTCAGGGTCTTTGCCGTCAGGTATAACCACAACCCTTACATTAAGACCTGTATTTTCGAGCAACTGCGATGCTCGCCGTATTGC
Organism: uncultured Ruminococcus sp.; assembly: GCA_964416955.1. Taxonomy (GTDB): domain Bacteria; phylum Bacillota; class Clostridia; order Oscillospirales; family Acutalibacteraceae; genus UBA737. Next base: position 8,838 of record CAYQFW010000008.1, on the reverse strand, counting down.
TTTTTGCCCCGCCGCGTCAGCATCAAGCATTAAAATAATCTCTTTTGTGTACCTTGCAATAAGATTTGCCTGTTCGGGTGTAAAGGCTGTGCCCAAAGGCGCCACCGCATTACAAAATCCCGCCTGATGCAAAGAAATAACATCCATATTACCTTCAACAAGAATTATCTGCTCTGCGCAATGGTTTTTAGCGTAATTTATGCCAAAAAGGTTTTCGCTCTTTTTATAAACAGGCGTGTCCGAAGTGTTGACATATTTACCGCCCGCCTTATCTTCCCCGGGCATTGCTCGGCCGCTAAATCCTATTACATTTCCGCGTATATTGATTATCGGGAACATAACCCTTTTTCTAAAGCGGTCATAGTAACTGCCTCTCTGACTTTTACCAATAACATTCGCCGTCAGCATTTCGCTTATGGTATAGCCCTTTTCTTTTAAATGATTTATAAGGCTGTCCCAACTGTCAGGCGCGGCGCCAAGACCAAACTGTTTAATAGTTTTAAGGGTGAGCCCACGTCCCAAAAGATATTCACGCGCCCACTTGCCGCCTTCGCTCATTAAATAACTATGAAAAAACTTTGCAGTTTCGCGGTTAATATCATAAACGCGGTTTTTAAGTTTCTGCATTGAATCATCATAGCCGTCTTGAGGCAAAGTCACACCGCTTTTTTCAGCCAAAAGTTTTACCGATTCAATATAATCAAGATTTTCAATAAGACCTGTAAAGGTGATAACGTCACCGCCAACACCACAACCAAAGCAATAAAACGACCCATTTTCAGGATATACCGTGAATGACGGTGTTTTTTCACTGTGGAACGGACAAAGCCCCACAAGATTTTTACCTCTGCGTTTTAAATTAACGTACTGCGAAATCGTTGTTTCAATTTCATTACGGTATTTGATTTCTTCAATAACCTCATGCGGTATTGCCATAATTCCACCTACCTTTGATTTATTTTTCTGATTTTAAATTTGCCAGGATTTCGGGATATAGATATCCGAATAAACGGTTATAGCATAATGGTCAGTCATACCTGCAATATAATCCGCTATAGCGCGTTTTTCACCCTCGGTTTCAATTATCTTAAGATATTCTTCACCCATTTTATCGGGATTTTTTATAAGATAATTAAAAATGCCTTCAATAATACCGAAAACCTTTGTTTCTTCCGATTTTGCAACAGGGTTTTTATACACCGCTTCAAACAAAAACAGGTGTAAATCATTATAATATTTTTCAGTTTCGCTGTCCATT
>CAYQFW010000008.1:0-7480 GCA_964416955.1 uncultured Ruminococcus sp. | reverse complement strand
CCCAAATCGTGACCCAAAGCAATTGCTTCGGTCAAATCCTCATTAAGCCTTAATGCACGCGAAAGTGTGCGGGCAATTTGTGCCACTTCGAGCGTATGGGTAAGTCTTGTGCGGTAATGGTCAGATTCAGGAGACAAGAAAACCTGCGTCTTGTGTTTTAAACGGCGAAACGCTTTTGAATGAATTATTCTGTCACGGTCACGCTGAAAATCTGTCCTTAAATTACATTTTTCTTCCTTTACCGCCCTGCCTTTAGAATTTATACAAAGAGTAGCATTTTCTGAAAGTATCAACTTTTCATTCTGTTCTGTTATAACTCTTGGACATTCCATTTTACCACCCCTTCAATATATATATTCGCAAAAAAACTGCCGATTCCTTTATTTTTCTTTAAAAGGTGTCAATTTTTTCTCTTTTATTTCAAACTTAAGCCTTGCGCTGAAAGTTTCAACAAGTTTTTTTTCAAAAATATCAACATCTTGCTCTTTCAAACAAAAATCAACTGTAACTTTTTCAGTAAATTGGATATTGGCAATCATACCTTCACACGAACCAATTAAATTAACGAGTTTTCCGTGATCGGTATAATCGCAGGTTATAGTAAGTACAGCACTCGGCACCATTTTAAAAACTTCCGCACAGGACAGAACATCCTGCACCGACTTTGAATAGGCGCGCACAAGTCCGCCCGTGCCCAAAAGCACACCGCCGAAATAACGTGTTACCACCACAGCAATATTTGTAATTCCCGAACCGACAATAACATCCAGCATAGGTTTTCCCGCTGTGCCGTGAGGTTCTCCGTCGTCGGAAAAACGACAAAGTTTACCACAATCAACCGAATATGCAAAACAATTATGCCTTGCATCCCAATATTTCGAGCGCATTTCTTCCAAAAAAGCCATCGCTTCCTGCTCCGTTTCGCAATGACGCAGTGTGGCAATAAAACGCGAACGCTTTTGGACATATTCAGTTTGATTATCGTCAAAAACGGTTAAATATGTTTCCAAAGAAATACCCCCCCTTTTTTATTTAAAAAACCGCACCCGCCGTCTTCGGCAGTGCGGTTTTAAGGTAATTATTTTCCAATATTGAAACGCTTGTTGAATCTATCAACACGTCCGCCGGTATCAACCAACTTTTGCTTACCTGTAAAGAACGGATGACATTTAGAGCAAATATCCAAACGGATATCCTTTTTAGTGGAACGAGTCTCGAACTCAGCACCACAAGCGCACTTTATTGTTACCTTTTCATACTCAGGATGAAGTCCTTCTTTCATCGTTGTCACTCCTTTCTATCACATTAGCCAAATAATAATATCACATCTTTTCACAAAAATCAAGTGTTTTTTTATTCCAACAATTTTTTTCTCTTTTTAAAATTTTTATTGACACCAAGGGGGGTTTTAGGGTATAATCTACAATTGAAAGGTTATGTGCGAATTTTTTTGCGCTATTTAACCGCAACTTCAATATTAAGGAGGGTACAAAGTTGAAGAGAACATATCAACCGAAAAAGCTTCACCGTAAGAAAGAGCACGGTTTCTTAAAGAGAATGGCTACCGCTAACGGCCGCAAAGTACTTGCACGCCGCAGAGCAAAAGGAAGAAAGAAATTATCATATTAAAAGCCACTTCCACGTGGCTTTTCCTTTTATTATGAAAATATCTAAATTAAAGGAAAACCGTGATTTTCGCCGAGTATATAATAAAGGTAAATCCCATGTAACACCTTATTTCGTAATTTACGTGGGCAAAAACCGTTTTAACGATGTGAGGCTCGGCATAACCGTCGGTAAAAAGATTGGCAATGCCGTAAAACGCAACCGTGCAAAGCGCGTTATAACGGCAGCATTCAGTACGGTTTGTCCCCAAATCCTTAAGGGACACGATTTTGTAATTGTCGCAAGAACACGAATTTTGAATGTAAAAAGCACCGAAGTAACATTAAGTCTTTTTAAAATTCTCGAATCTGTCGGTGTTTTGAAAACTTTTGATAATGAAAAAAACACTGATTAAACTGATTAGATTTTACCAACGCGCACTTTCACCGCGCAAAATCCCTTGTTGCCGATTTGAACCTTGCTGTTCGCAATACGCGATAGAAGCCATTACCGTTCACGGCGCATTTAAAGGCTCTTTGCTTGCTGTCTGGAGAATTCTTCGATGCAATCCCTTTTGCAAGGGTGGGTACGACCCTGTGCCCGAAAAGAAACATTAACTTTGAAAATTACCATTTTGTTTTGAATGGACGGGTGTATAAATGAATAAAATATTTAATATTATCAACATACCTTTAGGTTGGGTTTTAAAATTTATTGCAAGTGCTTTTGATGGCAATTTTGCCGCAGCAGTATTTATTTTCACTTTGCTTATAAATATTGCATTTATTCCGCTTACCATTAAAAGCCAGAAATCTGCCGTAAGTCAACTTCGCATCAAGCCAAAACTTGACGCACTGAAAGAAAAATACGGCGACGATAAGCAAAAATATTCAATGGCTATGCAGGAACTTTATCAGCAAGAAGGCGTTTCAATGTCGGGCGGATGTTTACCAATGATTATCCGTCTTGTTATAATGATGAGTATTTACTATCTTATTATGAGCCCGATAACCTATCTTATGACTGTTGACTCCAACTCTTTAACCGCCGCTACCGAGGCTTTGAAAGCAACAGGCGTTAACATTGTTCAGGGCAGAAGCGAACTTCAAGTTATAGGTGCCGTCATCAGCGGACAGATTGAATCTCCTGCAATTTTAGAAGCCTGCAAAGACATTAGTTTCAATTTCTTCGGCATAAATTTAACCGAAACTCCCCAATTCTCTTTCAATATTTTCGGCGATTTCCAAACTATTTGGATTATGCCTATTTTAGCATTTGCCGCTCAAATGCTTTCAAGCCTTTTCTCAATGAAAATGCAGAAAAAAAACAATCCCGATGCTCCGAGTATGACAGGTATGATGCTTACAATGCCGCTAATTTCACTCTTTATCGGTTTCACACTCCCCGGCGGTGTTACATTCTACTGGACTTGCTCTTCACTCATAGGCGGTTTGGCTCAAATTGCCGTTCAACAATTCTACGGTCCGCACAAGCTTCTTTCCAAAGAACGCGGTAAGGAACTCACAAAACAATGTGATTTTGAAGCAGGACAAATCAAAAAATTAAGCAACAACGACTAATTTTAAGGAGGATAATCTCTTGATTAAAGAAGCAATCGGCTATGGTGCTACTATCGAAGAAGCCCAAGAAAATGCCGTTTTAAAATTAAATGCAAAAGGCGATGCAGATATTCAGTTTGACGTAGTCGCTTTTCCAAAAAAGAAAGTTTTAGGTCTTTTTGGCGGAAACCAAGCACAAGTTAAGGCTTTTATTGAACTTCCCGACCCAAAACCCGCAAAAACCCCGAAAAAAGAAAAATCTGCACCTAAAAAACAAACTAAAACAGAAATTGAAACCCCAAAACCCCAAGAAAAAGCAAAAGAAGATGTTGCTTTCGTTGACGAAAAGGAGTTGAGCGCCGAGTCACGCGCAGCCAAGGCTATTGCTTATTTAAAACCAATACTTGAAAAACTCGGCTGCACCAACCTTTTAATAAAAGTTGCCGAAAAAGAAAACTCTGCTTTGATTGACCTTGAAGGCGAAGGCTTGGGTGTTATCATCGGTCACAGAGGTGAAACTCTCGACTCTTTGCAATATCTTGCAGGTCTTGCCGCTAACAGCGGCGGCGGATATTACAAAGTTTCGCTTAACATCGGCGACTACCGTCAAAGAAGAGAAGAAACTCTCATAAATCTTGCTTCGCGTATCTGCAAACAGGTTTTAGAAACCGGAAAATGCCGCACATTAGAACCTATGAACCCTTACGAACGCAGAATTATCCATACAGCAGTTCAAGGCTTTGATGGTGTGACTTCTGCTTCTTTCGGTGACGGTAACGACCGCCGTGTTGTAATCGGTATCGAAGGCACCGAACTTAAACCTTTGCGCCGCCGTGATAACCGTCACGACAACAACCGCCGCTCTCGTCCAAACCGCAGTAATAATACTGTAACATCTGCTCCCTCAAGAGAGCCTAAAAAAGACAGCGACATTCCGCTTTACGGAAAAATCAATTAAAAATTTAAAACAGCCGGTATAAATAATTTTCCGGCTGTTTGTTTTTATTAGTAATTGACAATTACCCTATATATAGTATATAATAGTTTTATTGACAAATAGATATAAACTTTTTGGATATAATAATAAAGAAAATTTACGACTGGAGGGGCTATTTTGGAGAAATTTGTAATTTCAGGCGGAAAAGCCTTAAAAGGCACAGTCCGTATCAGCGGTGCTAAAAATGCCGCTGTTGCAATTCTCCCCGCGGTTTTATTAGCAGACAGTCCTTGTATAATTGAAAACATTCCTAACATCTCAGATGTGACCAACATCTTAATTGCTATGCAAACGTTAGGTGCAAATATAAAAACTATAAACAAATCAACCGTCGAAATCGACCCTCTTCATGCTAACTCTTTCGTTGTCTCAAAACAAATGGCAGAAGGTATGCGCGCTTCAAGTTATTTTTTAGGAGCATTACTCGGCAGAATGAAAAAAGCCCGAGTAGCACCTCCCGGCGGCTGTAACTTCGGCGTACGCCCCATTGACCAACACATCAAAGGTTTTGAAGCCTTGGGCGCTAAAATCACCTTTGAAAACGGTCTCGTAGACGCTGCTGCAGAAGAACTCAACGGTTCTTCAATTTATCTTGATGTGGTGTCTGTCGGTGCTACCATTAACATAATGCTTGCCGCCGTCAAAGCCAAAGGTCTTACCGTTATTGAAAACGCTGCAAGGGAACCCCACATTGTAGACCTTGCAAACTTCTTGAACTCAATGGGCGCCAACATTATGGGCGCCGGTACAAATATCATCAAAATCCGCGGTGTTGACAAACTTTCGGGTACATCCTACAGCATCATTCCCGACCAAATCGAAGCCGGCACTTACATGGCAGCGGCTGTTGCCACAGGCGGTGATGTTCTTATTGATAATGTAACACCAAAACACCTTGAATCAATAATTGCAAAGCTTCGTGAAACAGGCGCTGTTATTACCGAGTATGATGAAGCAGTACGCGTTACTATGAACCACAGACCGAAAAAATGCAATGTTAAAACCATGCCCCACCCTGGTTTCCCAACCGATATGCAACCACAAATCGCCACCGTCTTAGCTTTGGCAGAAGGTACAAGCATTGTAACAGAAGGCGTGTGGGACAGCCGTTTTAGATATGTCGACCAATTAACCCTTATGGGTGCTGATATCCAGGTTGACGGCAAAATGGCAGTTATCACAGGTGTAGATGCCCTTACTCCTGCTCCTGTAAAAGCGGTTGACCTTCGCGCAGGCGCGGCTATGCTTATTGCAGGTCTTGCGACAAAAGGTCTTACCGAGGTTGAAGAAATCGAACGTATTGACCGCGGTTATGAAGATGTTGTTAAAAAATTCTCGGCTTTAGGCGCTGATATTAAACGCGTCTACACTCCCGAAACAAACGAAATTTTAAAACAAGCATAGGTATGACGAGTTTGACTCTTGCCAACCTACAAACAGGTCAACTTAAGTTGGCCTGTTTTTCAAATTTGAGAAAAGGAATTTTAAAATGTCAAAAATTTGTCCTCTCTACAGCAGTTCCACAGGAAACAGTACATATATCGGCACTAAAGAAGGCAGCATACTCGTAGATGTCGGTGCTTCCTTTAAAGGTATCTGCCAAAATCTGCAACTCGCTGACGCTTCTTCAGAAGAAATTTTGGCGGTTGCTGTCACTCACGAACATTCCGACCACATAAAAGGTCTTAAAACCTTTTTAAACAAAACTTCGGCTTACCTTATAACTTCGGCTCAAACCGCCCAAACTCTCGCAAATAACGACGCCATTCCATCAAAAACAAAAGTAATTATAATTGACCAAAAGCCAATCGAAATCGGCGGAATAGAAGTTTCACGTTTTGCCACAAGCCATGACTGTGTCGGTTCAAGCGGTTACACCTTTTTATTGCCTGACCAAAAAAAGATTGCTGTTTGCACTGATTTAGGTGTCGTTACCGACAGCGTGCGAAATGCCATTTGGGGCAGTGATATGGTTTTATTAGAGTCTAATCACGACATCGAAATGCTTAAAAACGGTCCATATCCACCTTTTTTAAAGGCCCGTATTCTTTCAGACCAAGGGCACATTTCAAACAATATCTGCGCCGCTGAACTTAAAAAATTGTTCAAAAGCGGCACAAAAAGGTTTATTTTGGGACATTTAAGCCAACACAACAACACTCCCCTGCTTGCTAAAAGTTGCGCCACTTCGGCACTTATAGATTTAGGTGCACAGATAGACAAAGACTATATTCTCACAGTTGCAAAGCCAAGCGCAAACGGAGTGATGATAATATGATTAAAATACACATTATTTGTTTAGGGAAACTTAAAGAAAAGTACCTTGTAAGCGCAGTTTCAGAATATGAAAAACGCCTTTCACGTTACTGCACACTTAATATAACCGAACTCGAACCCATAAGACTTCCAGAAAAACCATCACAATCTGAAATAGATACGGCATTACTTAAAGAGGGCGAAATAATTATAAAGAAAATTCCGCAAAACAGCGATGTTTTCACTCTTTGCGTCGAGGGCAAACCGCTCTCAAGCGAAAAATTCGCCGAAAATATATCCCTTTCACAAAACAGCGGTAAAAATCTCACTTTTATTATCGGTAGTTCCTACGGACTTTCTGAAAAAGTGAAAACTTTAAGTAAATTACGTCTTTCATTTTCTCAAATGACCTTTCCACACCAACTTTTCAGAGTTATGCTCTTAGAACAAATTTACAGAGCCTTTAAAATAAACGAAGGCTCTGCGTATCATAAATAAAACTAAATTGACTTTTTGTAGGGACCGGTGTCCTCGACGGTCCTAAAAAATCCTCCTTTTAGGAGGATTTTTCTATTTATTACCTTTGGCTCTATTGTGAGTTTTGCAGAGCATTTGACAGTTATTAATATTGGTGGCACCGCCCTTACTCCACGCGGTTATATGGTCGGCATCCATTTCGGTTATTTTCCAAATGCGGTTTTTGTTGTTATCGCTACCCATAGCACACAGAGGGCAGTTTGAAATATTTTTGTCTTTTGCCTTGTTAGTCTGCCTTGTATAAACCGTCTTTTTGGTCGGCTCGTCAAAAATACGGATATTTAAAAGCTTATTATCGGTGCAACCACCGAGAATATACTCATAAACGCCCTTTTTGTCCTTAACATAAAAGTCGGCGTATAATTCGCGCAGTTTTCGTGACACCGCGTCAGGTGCATAGGCGTTATGGTGGTAACGCTCGTAATATTCACCCCAAGGCAAACCCTTCATTTCGCTTTCAAGGTCGATAAACACGCTTGAAACCCAATCAATAACACTAGTAAAATATGCCTTGAGTTCGGTAATG
>CAYQFW010000007.1:2310-15603 GCA_964416955.1 uncultured Ruminococcus sp. | reverse complement strand
TTGTTCTATATTAGCGTTCACCTTGATTTCTTCACCAAAGAGTTTGACCGTGGGCGCTCCTTCAATTATTATCCGTCCAAGAGTTCCCACCGATTGATATCCGACAAATAACACCGTGCTGTCATTCCGCCATAAATTATGCTTTAGGTGATGACGAATTCTGCCCGCTTCACACATTCCGCTGGCAGAAAGAATGATTTTAGGTGTCTTATCGAGGTTAATTTTCATCGAGTCTTCACTCGTAACCGACAACCGCAGATTTGAAAATTTTATTGGGTTGACGCCTTTTTTTAGAAGTTCGATTGTTTCCTCGTCAAAATAATCATACAAATCACCACTGTAAATATCGGTAGCTTCAACCGCTAACGGACTGTCAACATATACGGGAAAATCACCGTGGCCCTTGATTAAGCCCTGTTCCTTGATAATTCTCAAAAGATAGAGCATTTCCTGTGTTCTGCCTATCGCAAAAGAGGGAATTACCACATTTCCGCCTTTATCAAAGGTGTGTTGAATAATTGATGTCAACTGACCGACATAGTCAGGTCTTTCACCGTGAAGACGGTTGCCGTAAGTCGACTCAATCACAACATAATCTGCCTCTTTGGGTTGCCCCATATCCCGAAGCAAAGGGCGATTAGAATTACCAAGGTCGCCTGAAAATACAATGGTTTCTGTGTTACCGTTCTCACGCACTTCAATACTTATGCTTGCGGAACCTAAAAGATGCCCCGCGTCCGTAAAAGAGACCTTAATACCTTTGCAAATTTCATACTGCTTTTCATAATCACACGCCACAAACTGCTTTAAAGTTTTCTTTACATCCTCTGCAGTGTAAAGGGGTTGATATTCGTCCCTACCCGCGCGTTTAGCCTTTCGATTACGCCATTTTGCTTCAAACTCCTGTATATGTGCAGAATCAAGCAGCATAATCTCACAAAGCTTCTGTGTTGCAAGAGTTGTGTAGATATGACCACGGAAACCTGCCGAAGTTAAAGCAGGAATTATGCCCGAATGGTCAATATGAGCATGTGTGAGCAAAACATAATCTATTTGTGAAGGCAGCATCGGTAACTGTACGTTCTCATAAATATCAGGACCTTGCTCCATACCGCAATCAATCATAATTGTCTTCCCGCACGCATAAATTACCGTACAAGAACCTGTTACCTCATGCGCGGCGCCGTAAAAAACTATCTTCATAAACATAACTCCTTCCAACCGTAATATATTCAAAAAAACAAACCCCAAGTATAACTTTTTGCTATACTTGGGGTTAAATTTCAGTTGTCGAACACCATGCATAGCACACCGCAAAGTTTGCTATCCCTATCAACTATAATTTAACACATTTATATATTTTTGTCAACGGTATTTAAGCGTACTATTTCGCAAGTGTTCCGCCGTCGTTTTTGAAGAGTATCAAAATTTCCTCCTGTTCAAGCGTTAACACATTTATATAAACCAAAACCTCTGTATCACCGTCGACACACAAAAATTCATAACAACGTTCCTCTTTACCTTTTTTAGTGGGAATAAGTGCCAGCGAAGTTTTAAGCACTTTTAATTCTTGACTGACTTTTTCCTGAGCTTGTTCTACTGTATATTCAGCTGTAGGAAAAGCGCGTTCAGTATGATTCGAAATATAGCCGCTCGCTTCATAAAGCATAATCTCTCCGTTATCCATTGCAATACCCACTTTCACAAGATCGGTGTAACAAATTGTCTGCCCGTCGAGAAAAGCAAAATTTATAACACAAACACCCTCATCAATGAAATAATAGGTTTCAATAAAGGGGGACAGTGCATTATTCTCCAAAAATCTTTTTGCCTTTTCAAGCGCCTGTTTATAAGAGATTATGTGGTTTTCAATAGCACGGTTTTTTCGCATATAAACAACATAACCGCCCTGTCTTGATACTGTTATATCGGTATTTTCATTGCCAAAGCGGTATGTTGGAATTTTACCGTTTTCTTCATTTACAAATTCAAGCTGTGAAGCCTGTGCAAAATCGCTTGCCTTTTTCTTGGCATTTTCTTTTGTGACTTCAGGCGCGTCTTTTATCATTAACGGCTCTTCTTCTAAAATATGGTCAGAATAAGGCCCGTCATAAACAAGAGTCGGATAATCCGAAAGTTCGCCTTCAATTTCTTGTAATGAAGAAATAAGGTTTGTATCAATTTCACTGTCAATTTTATCTTCAATTTCCTTTGCCCAATAATCAGAGTTATCAAAATCAATCTGTGCGGTATTAACTATCTTTGAAACCTTTTCGGCAGTTTGGCTTAAAGCGGCTATGTTGTTGCTATAATCCTGCGGAAGTTCGTTATCACTGTAAAGTTTTCCCGAAACTGCAAAAGCATAATTTCCTGCTTGCGACAAAAAACGGTTAAGCGTGTCAAGATGTGTGCCCGACGGCAACTGCGACAATGCCGTCTTTGAAATTTCGGCTTCAGTCAAGAGTTCTGCCGCCATCTGACTAAGGCGCGCAGGGGTTGTGACATACTGTGCTTTTTTAAGTATTAAAGATATATTATTAAGCGATGCAGAAAAATCGTTAAGATTTTTTGAATAATTATTTTTTATTTGAAGTTTAAGCCCTTCGTTCTTCTGATAATTTACAACTATAACCCCCGAAAGCACAACAATAATTGCGCTCAAAAAAGAAACGAGCCTTACAATATTCCGTCTTTTCATAAATACCACTTCCTTAAACTGTAGTATTTACAAATTTTTAAGAGAATATTTGTAAGGCTTTAAGATTTGTCCTTTATTCTTTTTTAAAATCTTTAAAGATAAGCACCAAAACAACCACACCCAAAACCGAAAAAACGCAAACACCGATTATAGCAAACAAAAGATAATCCTTCTGCGGCTTGAACTGTTCTTGGAAAACCGATTCAATATAATCGCGATCGGTATCTTGTGCCGTATAAAAAGTCAAAACCGTTTTCTGCGCATTTTCCACCGTCACATACTGGGTTAAAATAAATTTCCCACCGCTGTCTTCAGTTTCGTGCTCGGTTTTTAAAAACTTCATATTATTGTAAGCCACAATACTGCCCGAAGTGTTTTTAAAACCTGAGAGTTCAGCAGTTAGTTCGTGTATTTTATCGTCACTCATAAGCGATAAATCGAAAATTTCTTTGGAAAAATCATCTTCGGTTTCGGCTCGCTTAATTTGTTTAGTATTATCAGTATTAACCGCCAAATAAGTAATGCCGTTATCTTCGCAATATTCTTGCAAATCAGTTTCGGTCATATTGAAAATTTTTGCAACTTCGGCACTATCTTTACCGTAGACAAAAAAGTCATCCTTTGCAAAAACGCTAAAACTGAAAATTAAGCAGGCGGCAATAAAGCAAGTAATTTTTTTCAACACCAAAATCACCTTTTGTTCTGTTTTTTAGCAGCAGTAAGTGTGTTTTGCATAAGCATTGCAATAGTCATAGGACCTACACCGCCAGGCACAGGAGTAATAGCCGAACATTTTTCCTTAACGTTTTCAAAATCGACATCACCCACAAGTTTGCCGTCAACACGGTTAATACCAACATCAATTACAACAGCGCCCGTCTTTACCATATCGGCTGTAACAAAATTAGGTCTGCCCACAGCAGCCACCAAAATATCCGCTTGTTTGCAAACTTCGGTCAAATCCTTTGTTCTTGAATGGCAGATAGTAACTGTGCCGTTCTTATGCAGCAAGAGCATACCCATAGGCTTGCCAACAATATTAGACCTGCCGATTACAACACAGTTTTTACCTGTAATATCAATATTTTCATAAGCAAGCATTTCCATAATACCCGCAGGAGTACAAGGCACGAAATCGTAGTCGCCAAGCATAATTTTACCAACGTTCTGCGGATGGAAAGCGTCAACATCCTTTTCGGGCAAAATAGCATTGATAACCGCCTGCTCATCAAGGTGGCGCGGAAGGGGCAACTGACACAAAATGCCGTTTATTGACGGCTTTTTATTCAGCTCGTCAATAAGATTCAAAAGCTCTTCCTGGGTTGTAGTTTCGGGCAGGGCATATTCTTCTGATATAATACCCAAATCCTCGCAAGCCTTTTTCTTGTTAGCGACATAAACCTTTGAAGCAGGGTCTTCGCCCACGATAATCACCGCAAGACCTGTGGTAACACCTTGTTCCTTTAAAACTGCAACTTCTGTTTTAACGCGTTCTTTAACGCTTGAAGAAATTATTTTTCCATCAATCAGTTTCATTTTGTTCTTCCTCCCTGTTTTCGCTGAAAACCGATACATATTGGGGCTCCGGTTTAATTTTATTTTGTATCACTATTATAGCAATAACGCTTGCTATACAAAGCAAAAACGCCAAAAGACAAGACACCTTAATGCTACCGAGCATAAGACTGTCCGTGCGCAAAATTTCAATAAATCCGCGTCCGAAACCGTACCATGCGCAGTACATTAAAAATACTTCACCGCTGAAATGACGTTTTTTACTCAAGTAATGAATAAGGAAAAAACCTGCAATACACCACAGTGACTCATACAAAAAGCAGGGGTGAACAAGTCCCTCACCTAATTCACTAATGGTTTTATTACTCTGCATTCCCCAAAAACTACTGTTTGTAAAACCGCCATAGGCCTCCTGATTCACAAAATTACCCCATCTGCCAATGCCCTGACCGATAAGAAAACCAAGTGCCGCCAAATCGAACATATCTGCAATCTTGATTTTTTTAATTTTGCACATTAAAGCTCCAGACAGGAAAGCACCTATAACTGCACCGTAAATGGCTATTCCCGCCACGCCCGAATTTTCACCGAAACCAAAGAAATCAGCAATGCTTTCACACTTAACACCGTCAAAAAGCACATAATACAATCGGGCGCAGAAAATTGAAACAGGAGCGGCAACCAACACCACATCAAGCATTTTATCCTTGTCAATATTAAAACGCTTAGCATTTTTAATACCATATATTATTGCAAGCAAAAAACCTGTAGCAATTAAAATGCCATACCAGTAAACGTCCCACTGTCTTCCGCCTATAGATATGCTGAAAGCAATCGGTTTTAAAATTATATCTATACCGAAAATCGTAATAAAATAAGTCATATTTAATCTTCCTTTAACGGATTTATTACCGATAAAACAGTCTTTTCGTTATCTAAAAGTGAAAGCCTTTTAAAAACATCATCTGCTGTGACCGATTTTAAATATTTCAGTTCATCAAAAAGACTTATATCGTTCATTGCACAATCCACAAATTGCATTGCTATACTTTCAACGCTGTTAAAGCTACGAATAGCGTTGCCATAAAGTCCGCTACGGATTGCTGTGAACAATTTTTTATTGATTCCGTCGGTCTTAATTCGGGTGACCTCTGCTTTAATCTCTTGGGCAATCTTTTGTGGGTTGTCCGATTCCCCCTCAAAAATCACAGAATTGTATCCGTCACCGCAGAAATGTTCAAACGAGAAATCGTCATTTATAAGCCCTTCATCCATAAGTTTTTTATAAAGCGGCGAACAATCGCCTGCTATGATTTCAAGCAAAATCCCAATACAAACACGGTCTTTAACGGTTGGCATCTTTGAAGCATCCATTTTATACCCAAAACAGAACATTGGCTGTGCTACTTCAAGCGATTGCACTACTTCCGATTTAAGCACCGTTTCAGGTTCTTGCGGTTTTATTCTTTCAATATCAAGCGGTATGCTAGTCTTTATACCGCCTTCAACCATTTTTAAAATCTTATCGGTTTCAACATTACCGGCAATACACAAAAACATATTAGAAGGATTATAAAAAGTATTATAACATTCATAAAGCAACTGAGCATCAATCTGCGCAATACTTTCGGTAGTGCCTGCAATATCAATTCTTACGGGGTGGTTTTTATACATCGCAAGTAACATATTAAACATCACACGCCATGCAGGGCTATCATCATACATTCTGATTTCTTGACCGATTATGCCCTGTTCTTTCTCGACAGTTGCCTGTGTAAAATATGGTGACTGCACAAAAGAAAGCAAAATTTCAAGATTTTCATAAAATAAATTAGAGCAAGAGAACAAATAACAAGTTTTATCAAAAGAAGTGAAAGCGTTGGCATAAGCACCCGTTTTCGCATATTTTGTAAAGGCGTCGCCATCTTCGCTTTCAAAAAGCTTATGCTCTAAAAAGTGGGCAATACCTTCGGGAACGGCTGTGGTTTTACCGTCAACCGAAAATGCGGTATCAATAGAACCGTATTTAGTGCCAAAAATAGCATAACAAGAATTATATTGCGGTTTTTCGAGTATATAAATCTTAAGGCCTGAAGAATGCACCGCTTTTACATAACTTTCACCGATATCACTGTGTATAACTTCCTTTAACATATTACACCCTCCTTTGGCAAAAGTTTGTATACTGTGTGAAGATTTACACCCTTTGCAGCATAAATAACATCTTCTTTTGTTATATTTTTAATTTTTTCAATAATATCTTCAGGTGAATAAAGGTTAGTGTTATTCACCTTTAAAGCGTACCACAAATCGAGCGAATTCTGGCTGTCATAATAGGTTTTAAGCGAATCACAAATGCTCTTTATAGAAGACTGAAACTCACAATCTTCAAATTCACCTTTTTTCATAGTTTCAAGTTGATTTAATATTTCATCAATCGCTTTCTGCGCGTTTTCAACCTCAACACCCGAATCGACTGTCAAAAGACCTTTGTAACGGACAGAAGAAGCAGAACAATAATAGCAGAGACTCATTTTTTCACGCACATTAGTGAAAAGTCGCGAATACGGACCGCCGCCAAAGATATCACACATAACAAGCAGCGGCAATGACGAATCATCATCGCCGTATATATCACTTGAAAAGCCCATAACGATTTTACCCTGTTTAACATCCATCTTTTCAAAAACTGTGTTGACCTTTGAAGCCTTTTGGGCAGGCTTGCAGATTTTGCAGTCGGTAATATCGTGACGGGAAATAGTTTCAAATTTTTCCTTTACATTTTCAAAAAGCCCTTGCGGAATGGCAGTACCCACAACGTGAACACGCACAAATGCCGTCTCAAGCATATTTTTCCAAGCGTCATAAAGGGTTTTTGGTGTCACCTTTTCAACATCACTTACAGTTCCGCACTTGGGGATACCATAAGATGTGCCTGCAAACATTTCACTAATCATTCGGTTTTTAGCATAAATGCGCTTTTCAGCAATTTCGCCCTTTATGTGTTCAATAGCCTTGCGCTTTTCACGGGAAACATCGTTTTCCATAAAAGCACCCTTCTCGGCATTAGGATTGAAAACAAGTTTAAGCAACAACTCACTTGCCTGTAAAACAAGAGAATCACTATCAAAAGAAAACTTATCATCAATAACAGATACTGTCATACGAAGCAATTGACAATCGCCGTATTTTTCACAGCTTGAATCAAGACGCGCCCCGTAAAGTTTATTAAGTTTTAAATTTAGTGCAGTAAAATCAGGATAATCTTTACTGCAAGAAGTAAGTATAAAAGGCAATAAAGCATTGTCTGCCACCGTTGATTTCTGCATTGGTAAATAAAAATTAAACGATACCGATGTTGTGTTAAATCTGTGGTTCTGAATGAAAAGTCCTTCTACGCCTTCACTTAAAGTAATTACTTTGTTTGACATTTGCACACTCCGTTAATAATATTATTAAAAATTATACCACATAACAGATATTTTTTCCACTACTAATTGAAAATTAAGCCTTAATGTGTTAAAATATATATCATAAAATACATTTTTTAAAGCGAAAGGAGAGCAGAATATGAAAAAAACACATAACCGCGGCATAAGAATACAAAACAGAATTATCATTTCCGCTTTGCTTTTGGCATTACAATTGGCATTTTTATTTTTTATAATCTACGATTCCAGCCTTTATTCCGTATGGGGCTTCACCCTTTCAAACCTTGTGGGTGCTATAACCGCAATTACTATCATCAACAAACGCGGCAACCCCGACCATAAAATCGTTTGGATTGTTTTTATCCTGATATTTCCAATCTTCGGTATTTCGGTTTATATCCTTTGGGGTGGCGGCAGAGTTCTACCCCATCTTCGCAAAAGAATGGCAAAATGCGAATCAAAATACAAGCCATTTTTAAAAGATGAACAAAACACCGCAGACCGTTTGCAATATTTTGATATTTCCCACTCACGTCAGGCAGACTACCTGACAGGTGAATCGGGTTTCCCGCTTTATGACAACACTTCGGCGGAATATCTTTCAAGCGGAGAAAAATTTCTTTCCCGCTTGCTTGAAGAAATGGAAAATGCAAAGGAATATATTTTTATTGAATTTTTCATTATTGCAGAAGGTTATATGTGGGAGCAAATTCACACCGTACTCAAACGAAAGGTACAAGAAGGCATTGAAGTTAAAATCATTTTTGATGATTTTGGTTCAATAAAACGCCAACGGAAAAATTTTGTTCAAAAACTCCGCCGAGAAGGTATTGCCGTTTCGGTATTCAACCCGATTTCACCGTTTATGACAACCTTCCAAAATAACCGCAACCACCGTAAAATTGTGGTTGTTGACGGAATTGTAGCATTCACAGGCGGTATCAACATCGGCGACGAATATATAAACCACCAGAAACGCTTCGGTCATTGGATGGACAGCGGTGTTATTATGAAAGGAAATGCCGTCAAAAGTTTTTTATGTATGTTCTGCACTATGTGGAAATTTATAACCGATAAAGATATTGATATTAAATCTCATTCAAAAGATTCCGATATCAAGGATGACGGTTTTGCGCTTCCTTACAGCGACGGTCCCCTCAACGAGAACAACCCCGCCGAAGGCATTTATATGCAAATACTTAATTCAGCTCAAAAATATGTTTATATTATGACACCCTACCTTGTTATTGACGATATGATGACCTCCACACTTTGTATGGCGGCTAAAGCAGGAATTGAAGTTTGTATTGTAACCCCCCATATTCCTGATAAATGGTATGTTCACAATGTAACACAATACAACTATCTTGAACTTTTGCAGGCGGGTGTTAAAATTTATGAATACACCCCTGGTTTCATACATTCCAAAGTGTTTTTGTCTGACGACTGCATTGCAACTGTCGGCTCTGTTAATATGGACTACCGCAGTTTTGTTTTCCACTTTGAATGCGGTGTGTGGCTTTCTAATAAAGAAGCTGCGCTCGACATCAAACAGCACTTCCGCGAAATTTTGGCACAATCTCAAGAAATCAAACTTGATAAATGGCTTAAACGCCCATTGAAAACCCGATTTAAGCAAGCAATTTTGCATATATTCGGACCATTAATGTGATTGACA
This sequence comes from uncultured Ruminococcus sp., assembly GCA_964416955.1. GTDB lineage: Bacteria > Bacillota > Clostridia > Oscillospirales > Acutalibacteraceae > UBA737. The sequence continues at coordinate 6,281 of CAYQFW010000007.1, read as the reverse complement.
TTTTAATATTTTGTTGATATAATAACAGTAGTCAATAATAATTTATGAAAGGCGGTTATCGCATGAAAGGTTTTTTGAAATTTATTGTTTCTGTTTTCGCACTTTTCGGTGCGGCTATCGGCGCACTTGCTATTTTTGATAAGGTTCAGAATAAGAACCGCATCAAAGGCGACTATTTAGAGTGCGATAACGAAGACGCAGAATAAAACTCAACCCCCGAAGTTCTTAAAGAACTTCGGGGGTTTTCTTTGCATTATGATATCAGATTCATTTTTTGTAAGGGAGTTTTTCTCAAAATCATAATGCCGACTAATTTTACTTTTTAACTTTGTCTTTCAATAATTTTTTACGAATAATACTTACGTCCTCAAGGTTAATGACACCATCGCCGTTTTTGTCAGCAGTTTTTTTGTACCAATTATTATTATTTACCATATTTTCGTTTATATATACAAGGTCACGTATATCGAAAGCTTGGTCGCCGTTTACGTCGCGATTTTCATTGCATATATTACATTCGGCATCAGTTTCGCTGTCGTACTCATGATTGGTACAAGCAAACTTATAAGAATAAAGTTCTGCATTCACAAGTTCAAAACTGATTTTAACAGGTTGGTCAATAGTTAAGAGGTCACCTGTCCATGTGAGTTCCTGCTCTATTGAGTCACCGGTAAGTGCGGTACAATCGTCATAGGTGAAGCCTTCTAACGCAGTACCGTTAACATCAGTAAGTTGTGCACGTACTGTGCCTTCGGGAGCTTTATAATTGAGTATCAAACTATCGCCGTTAAAGGTTATCGGGGTGGTTACAATTTTCTTGCCGCTCTCGTCACCCTTTGCCGCTACGAAGCCGTCCACACGGAATGAGAAACGGTCTATAATACAACCCGAATCCTTAAAGCCCCTTGCTGCTAAAAATGAATACTCGGTTTCACTTGTTCTAAACACACCGCAAATTGAATAGTTAGAACGGTTGCCGTCACGGTCAAGCTCGGCCGAAGGCTCGATAAGCATTGTATCCCAGAACTTGAAGTTTTGACCGTCGCGACCTGCTACCAAATAGGGCGCTACTTCGTGACCCGAAGTTCCAAGATAACGGGTTGGCATACCAATATAGATATGGGGTGCTCTATCGTAAGTTTGAATACCGTTTGTATAAAGCTGGTAGCCGTCAGGATGATCCCCGTTATATCCGCTGTTTATTTCGGTAAGCTCTTCATCCGTCTTATCAGAATAATAATCAAGAAACTCTGATTCGGTATCAATACTGGTCCAATTTATAAAATCTTTTGAAGAAATTGTTGCAACAGCGCGCTGTTGTCCGTATTCGGGATGCTCTTGCCACATTCTGAAATACATTTTGTATTCTTCGTCTTCTTCACTCCAGAGTACCACATTCATTGAGTCCATAATATCGCTTCTGCCGTTAGTAATAACAGGCTCACCGTTATTCATTAAATCCCAATGTATACCGTCTGCCGATTCGAATGCAAATAAATCAAATCCCCAACCGCGCGCCATAACAGTTACCATCATAGCTTTGTATGGCTTTTCGGGGTCAGCATTCTCACTTTCATCTTTAAATGCACAAAAGCTTGCTAAATGTCTGCCCTCAAAATTTTCCATTATATCGCCAATAATGATATTATTTTTAAGGTTTTCACCCTCATAATTGAAATCATAGAAATCATACTCGGGTCTTATCCAATTAACGCCATCTGTACTTTCCAAAACACACACATTAAGATAATATGCAACCGACGGGTCATGGTTACCTGAACCGTTTACATAACGGTCAACCGTCTGTACTTCCTCATCAACACCGCGGTAATAGTATAGATACTTTTCTCCTGTGTAAATCACATTACCAAAATCACTGCCAAGACTTTCCCACGGGCGAGTATCTTCGGTTATGCGTGATGCGTCAAACTGACCTGTATATACTTCGTTTGCAATATTATCGCAAACGAAACCGCCGCTTGCATTTAAAATCTGACCCGCAAATTCGGGTGTCATAACCTCTAAATCGGCAGTTGTGTTAGTTGTGTCAATAAGGGTATCGTCAACAAAAAGTTCAAGTCTTGTACCAATATCGGTAACACAGTTTTCTGAAATATCGGCTATTTCATCGGCAGTAAGGTTTTCACCTTTTTCATCTTTTGCAGTTTTAAGATTAGACATAAGTTGCTCATCAACCTTTATTTTTTCGTATACTAAATTCGAGTTTTGATGCTTCATCCACCGCTTGAATGAGTCACTGTTACCGCTATCTATTGCTAAATTTAATTTGTCATTAACAAACTGAGAAGTACCGTGACTGATTGTTACGTTATCAATATAGACAATATCTCCCGCATTGCCGCTTTCAAGCGATAATGCCGCAACAAGTCCGTAAATATCGCTGCCAACTCTTATATCTGCCACAAAAGAAGTAGCAGTGGTTGTAATATTAAATGTTTCAAAAACCTTGGAAGAAGCTTCTTTTCCGCTTTCCCCCGCCAATTCACCGTAGTTTCTCAGTTCTTCTTCGGTAAATTGAGAATTAGTGAACGTTAGTTGAACATTGTCACTATTTGATTTTGCAGTGAATTCAAGATGAAGTATATCTCCGTAAGACACATCTATAACTTCACTAAGCATCATAGAAATTACATCGCTTGATTTTGTAAGGGTAGCGCAGCCGCCGTCGGTCGCCGAATATACGGCAGTCGGAGTAGCGCTATCGAATGCGCGCCAAGGAGTAACTCCTGTATCAAAGCTTCCGTTTTGAAGAAGTGAAGCGCCTTCGCGCGACGTATTAACGGAATTTACTATCTCCTGCACCCTTTCTCTTGTCAGTGCTTCGGTTTCTTTTTGAAGTTCTGAAAGATAGGCACCCCTATTAGAAGAAATTACATTTTGAAGACCTAAAGATTTTTTAACCAACCAGTCGCCAAGCAAAAATCTATCGTTACTCTCTACTGCTTCTGTAATCTTATATAACACAAATTCAGCATCTGCCACATAAAGTTTCATATTATCTACATAAAGAACTGTACCGGTAGGTGTTGCGCCTCTGAAAGAGAATCTAATCTGAACATTGGTATAACCCGTTGGAACGGTATATGAAAGCTTTTTACTAATCCAATCGGTTGTAGTATCAACAAATTCGTAAGTGTATTGACTGGCGCCCGAATCGTTATAAGCGTAAATGAAGGCTGTTGCCATACCTGTAAGTGCCTCAGAAGTCTTTATATCATATTCAAAATAAACCTCATCGCCTTCACTAACAGGTAATTTAGCGCTCCAAAATTCATTATTAGCTGATTGCATAGTCATTTTTATTGCTTCTTCTGTGCTATCCCAAGCAAGCGTTGAATTATTAGAAGTCCAACCGTCGATATTCTTATCAAATTTACCGTTTGGAAGAATTGAAGCAGGACCTTCGGTTACAAAGCTATCTACCACTGCTTGAATAACCTCCTTAGTAATTGCGTTTTCAGCTTTTAAGGCTTCAAAGTAATCTGCATACAACTCGGCATTTAAGTTTTCAATACCTAAAGCCGCGTCCGCTATCCAAGTATCAAATAATGTTTGGTCATTATTATCTACTGAATTCTTAATTTCATTTATAACATAATTTTCATCAATTACAAATAACTCTACATTATCAATTGATAAAACTGTATTAGCCGCAACTGCACCGCGAAAAGCTAATTTAACCTGAACATATTCATACCCCTCAGGCACGGTGTAAGTTAACTTATTCGTTTGCCAATCGGTAGTAGTATTTACAAATTCATATACATAGTCACTTCCGGTAGGTGTGAAAGTTGTTGTACCTTTATTTGTAACAAATTCACTGGTATATGCATAAATAAACACACTGGTAGCTATATCTGTAAGAGCCACTGATGTTTTGTAATCATAACTAAGTGTCACTCTATCGCCGCTATCAACCTTTAAAGCATCGGTATATATTTCCGGTCCGG
>CAYQFW010000007.1:0-2210 GCA_964416955.1 uncultured Ruminococcus sp. | reverse complement strand
ATTTTGAATAACCGTTTTGGTGATTTCGTTTTCATTTTTCAATGCTTCAAAATAATCGGAATATTTAGTAGAATCAAGATTTTCAATACCTAAAACCGAATCTGCTATCCAAGTATTAAAAGCAGTCTGGTCATTAGCGGCAATTGCATTTTCAATAGCGTCTATCGCATAGCTTTCATCAACCGCATAAAGCAAAACATTATCAATACTAAGTACCGTATTAAGCGTTGCTGTACCGCGGAAGCCGAATACCACCTGAGCATACGAATAACCATCCGGCAAGGTGTAACTTATTTCCTTGGTTTGCCAAGAAGTAGTAGTGCTTATAAACTCATAAGTATATGTACCTGTTGGTGTAAAATGGTCTGTTCCTTTTGAAGTAACAGTAGCTTCGGTATATGCATAAATATACACAGTAGCCAACTCTGTTAAAGCCACCGAGGTTTTACAATCATATTTAAGTACAACCTTATTGCTATTCTCCACCTTAACCGCTTGGGAATAAAAGGTAGAACCGTTACCTGCCGAAGTTTTGGTGTAGGTAAGTGCCTGCGAATCGGCATCCCAGCCAAGTGTTGCATAATTGCTGTTACCGTTTTTCCAACCCGTAACATCGGTATCAAAGGTGCCGTTTGCAATCAAATTTTTAAGTTCCGCGGTTGAAACCACAAACGGAGTCTGTACCGCAGCCAACAGCAACGCAATGCTTACCACCAACACCAAAAGTTTAGATATTATTGCCTTTTTCATTTTGCACCTTCCAAAAATTAATATCTTGAAAAAATAAAATCGGTTTGTTATAATACCGATATAAATTCTAAATTGAGGAGAAAACTGTCTTGGATGTTATCTCAAGTTACAAGAAAAGCGAATATACCGTTACAATAGAAGACATCACGGTTAGAATGTTGGTAAATTATCTCAATCAAGGCGAAAATCACACAACCACACTTTTAACGTTACACTCACACCTATACGCCGAAATTTTTGTATGTCTCCAAGGTGAATTACATATACAGACCGAAGACAGCGTTATAAGGCTTTTTAAGGGCGACACCGCAATAATTCCCGCAAATATATCACATAAAAAAATAGACTCAAGCGATGTAGAAAATTGGTGCGCGGTTGGTTTCTTTGTTGTGAAAAAATCAGGCAAAAGCTTCTCAAATCTTTACAAAAATCTTCGCCCGCTTTACGAGGGAGAAAATCCAATTGTTTTTCGGAATGTGCCAAAACTTTGTGAAAGAATTTTTGAGCTTCACAACCCGCTTTATGAGAAAAGCAGTTATTTACCCGCGCTTGAATTAGTTAGCATTCTTTCTAATTTTACAATTTTAAAACCGCATAAAAACTATTCCGATATTGAACCCAAAACCCGTATGCCTGATATTTACCGTATGGCATGGTTTGAAGATCTTATTGCCAACCGCTATTATGAGCCCCTTACCACAAGTAAGGTTGCCGATATGCTACATATAAGTTCGCGTCATCTCTCGCGCATTATTAAAGCAAGATACGGCAAAACGTTCCACGAAGTTTTAATTAAAGTAAGGCTTGAGAATGCCGCCAAACTTCTCACCTCAACCGACTCTTCAGTTAATAATATAATTAAAAAAGTCGGATATAATAAAAGTTCACTATTTTATAAAGATTTTAAAGAACATTTCAATATATCGCCTTTAGAATATCGCAAAAATCACTCAGATAATTAAGAAATAGCATTGCATTTTTATTTTACATCATTATATCAGTCAAAAACAAGGGCAAAACAAGACATTAAATATAAGTTGTGGCTATTTTTAGATATAAAAAAATTCCCGCCTTTAAGGTGGGAATTTTGATTTTATTTAATAGGATAGGTCCAGCCGAATGTGTCTTCGAGCTTACCCCACTGAATACCTGTCAAGGTATCATAAAGCATCTGTGTAACTTCACCGATTTCGCCGTTGTTTACAGGGTATTTAACACCCTTGTAGCAAAGCTCACCGATAGGTGATACAACAGCCGCCGTACCGCAACCCCAAGCTTCTTCGAGTGTGCCGTTTTGTAAAGCATCTGCGAGTTCATCAATGCTTAAAAGTCTTTCTTCTACTTCATAGCCTTTTTCTTTTAGAACTGCGATACAAGACATACGGGTAATACCCGGAAGAATTGAGCCACTAAGCATAGGAGTTACAATTTTGCCGCCGATTTTGAACATAACGTTCATA
>CAYQFW010000006.1:0-15882 GCA_964416955.1 uncultured Ruminococcus sp. | reverse complement strand
CCCAGTATTTATGCGGCTTTGCGCCAAAGTCCTATAAGAGCATCCCGACCAAAAATCCGTGTTTCCCCTATGGGAGACACGGATTTTTTATTCAAGAGACAGGTTTGGTATATCATCACGCTTTAGCGTGTATTTCATTGCAGTATTTATGCGGATTTTGTATATCTTAATTTTTGAAGAATGCAACAGCAACCGCTCCCGGACCTGCATGTGTGCCGATTACACTTCCGATAGTGGTATAACGGACCTTTTCAAGTCCGTTGTCCCAGAGGTGTTTGCTGTCTTCAATATATTTTAATAACAGAGCGTCAGAAAGACCTGTGTATCCGAGTAAAACAGGCTTGGAAAAATCCACACCGCCCGCTTTTTCAATTTCTTGCACAAGAAGATTGTTGCCCATCTTTGAACCGCGGGCTTTTCCCAACATATTGATTTCACCGTCAATAACCGAAAGAACAGGTTTAATATTTAGCACAGTACCCGCAAATGCAACTGTTTTGGAAACCCGACCGCCTTTTTTAAGATATTCAAGGGTATCTACTAAAGCCACAATTACGATTTTTTTCTTTTCTTCTTCCAATTTTTCCGCAATCTGTTTGGCGGTTAATCCCTCATCTGCAAGTTTTACTGCCAACTCAACCAAAATGCCGGAACCGATTGCCACGCTTGCACTGTCAACTACGTATATATTATCATATTCGCTTGCGGCAATCATTGCACTTTGATAAGTGCCTGAAAGTTTGGAAGAAAGGGTAATGACAACTGCTCCTTCGGTTTTTATTTTCTTATATTCTTTTTCAAAAGAAGAAGGGGTGGCCTGACTGGTAGAAGGGTGCACATCGCTTTCTACAAGTTTTTTATAAAATGTGTTATGGTCTATTGTAATGCCGTCAATATATTCTTCGTCACCAAAATGAACTGTAAGCGGGACAATATTCACGCGGTTTTTGTATTCGGACATTAAATCTGCTGTTGAATCTACTATAATTGTTGTCTTCATAATATCTATCCTTTTTATTGATTACAGGTTTGTGCCACGTTGTCAAGACTCTTGCTTATAATACCAAGGCTTCGGTAAAAGTTGACTCGTTCTTTTTCGGTAAGTCCGTCACTGATTTTTTCAAGTACATTGGCAATTTTATCTGCAATTTTTCGGGCAACTTCAGTTCCTTTTTCGGTTAATACAAGCGGACTTTTATATCGTTTTGTATTTTTGGATTTGCAGGTCAAATATCCGTTCTTTTCAAGAAAATCCAAGGCGCGAGAAATGGTTGCTTTGTCTTCTTCACAGCGTTCGCAAAGGTCGGTAGCGGTTAGTCTTTCGGCAGAATAGAGATAATAAAGGCAAGAAATATGGGAACTTCTTAAGTTATATTCCGACATTTCTTGATTTTTAATTTTGCGAATATTACGGCTTATTCTGTTGATAAGCACGGTAAAAGTTTCAAATCTTTCTTTCAAAGTTATACCCCCGTTCGAATTGTTGAAACTTCAACAAGTATAACACAAACTTGTTGAAATGTCAACAAGTGCTTGCAAAATTCATTTGAATGGTGTATAATGCAAATGATTGCTTGTGATCAGGGGGTAATTTGATGGAAGACATAAAAAATATTGTTGCTAAAAACATAACAGAACTCAGGCTTCTTAATAATATGACTCAAATGGAACTTGCCGAAAAACTTAATTATTCGGATAAGACCGTTTCAAAATGGGAGCGGGCAGAATCCTCGCCTGATATATCGACTCTTGTAGAAATGGCTGATTTGTTTGGGGTTTCTCTTGATTATTTGGTACGGACAGAGAATATTGACCAAGCAGTTAAGGAAAATAAGAATAACCAAACAAAATACAACCGCAGGATAATTGCATATATCTCTGAATGCGTTGCTTGGTTTGTTGCCATTTTTGCATTTATTGTTACTTCGCTTGTTACAAATAAGGCGACATTCCAGTGGCTTTATTTTGTTTATACTTTACCTGTGGTTCTGATTGTTAAGTTGGTATTTAATTCGATTTGGTTTAATCCAAGGCGAAACTACATTATAATTTCGGCGTTTATTTGGTCTGTACTGGCGGCAATACATATTACATTTTTATATTTCAATATAAATGTTTCGCTTATATATTTTTTGGGTGTTGTCGGGCAGATAGTAGTTATTTTGTGGTCGTTTATCAAAAAGAAGAAAATTTAATAAGTTGTTATGGTGAAACGCTCTGTTTTGTTATAAAACAGGGTGTTTTTTGTGTTTCTACAATGTGTAGAATTGTTTGTAGAATAATTCTACACTCATAAATATAATTTGTAGAAACAGTTCTTTAATATGAGGGTGTATCTTAAAAATTGATATAAGTATAATATTTATATAAGGGAGGCGAAAGCGTTTGAATATTCTTTATTGCGGTGATAAGGGTGTGTGTGAAGGCATATTCTTGTCAGCGCTTTCCGTTTGCAAAAATACTGAGCAAAAGGTTGACTTTTATATTCTGACGGCAAGTGTCGGCAATCATCTTGCCATACCCGAAAGTTTTGCTGAACAATTGCAGAATGCGTTGGGGAAAAGGTGCAATAAAGTTATTTTAATTGATATAACCGAGATTTTTGGTGATTATTTACCGCTTGCTAATATGGGGACTCGGTTTACTCCGCTTTGTATGTTAAGGCTTTTTGCAGATATTGTACCCGAAATTCCCGACAAAATTTTATATTTAGATACCGATGTTTTATGCCGTGCGGATTTTAGCGAATTATATTATTCTGATATTTCTAATATTGAAATTGCAGGTGTGCCTGACCGATACGGCAAGTGGTTTTTTGGTAATATTTTTAGGCACGATTATTTTAATTCGGGTGTATTACTTATGAATATAGCAAACATACGAAAAAGCGGGTTGTTTTGCAAGTGCCGAAATATCTGCCGTGATAAAAAGATGTTTATGCCTGACCAGTCGGCGTTGAATAAATTTGCCGTTAAACAAAAAATTTCTGCAAGATATAACGCGCAAGGAAGGATTAAATCTGATACGGTGTTCAAACACTTTACAACTTTTTTCAAGTTTTTTCCATATATTCGTGCAGTCACCATAAAACCATGGCAAACAGATAAATTACATAACGAACTTAAAATTTTTGAGTTTGACGATATTATAATGAAAGCAAATTTTGAGAATTCGCAAACAATTGCAAGAAATTATTAACCTTATTATAAAGGAGTATTAAGATGAATAAAGAAATCCCGATATTTTTTACCATTGATGACGGGTATGCACCGTTTTTAGCGGTTGCGCTCAATTCTGCAATCAGAAATTCAAATAATGAGCGAAGTTACAAAGCGATAGTTTTGTACCAAGAACTTAACGGAACCAATATTTCTAAACTGAAGGCGCTTGAAACCGAGAATTTTAAAATTGAACTTATGCCTATGAAGGCAAATTTTGAAGCGCTTGATGACAGAATGAGCAACCGTCTTCGTTGTGATTATTTTACCCTTACAATTTATTTTCGTTTGTTTATTCCTGCAATGTTCCCACAGTATGATAAGGGTATTTATATTGACAGCGATGTTGTTTTGACTTCGGATATTGCAGCACTTTATGATATTGAAATCGGTGATGATTTTATTGGCGCATGTAATGATTTGTCTATTGCCGATATTCCGCCTCTTGTTGCTTATACAGAAAATGCAATTGGTGTAAAAAAGCAGGAGTATGTAAATTCGGGGGTATTGCTTATGAATCTTAAAAAAATGCGCGAATGTGATTTGGAAGGGCATTTTCTCAACCTTTTGAACACTTATCATTTTGATAGCATAGCACCCGACCAAGATTATCTTAATGCTATGTGTAACGGTAAGATTTTTTATCTTGATGAGTCTTGGGATGCTATGCCCAATGATGCAAAGCCGCCGCTTGACCAAACAAATCTTATTCATTATAATCTTTTTTCAAAACCGTGGTGTTATGACGGCATACAATATGGGGATATATTTTGGGAATATGCCAAGGACAGCGGTTATATTGATGAAATAAAAGCTTACAAGGCGGATTATTCGGAAAATAAGAAAATGGCAGACAGTGAGTGCTTAGCACTTCTTGTCCGTCGGGGTATGGAAATTCCCGAAAATGAAATAACCTTTAAAAAGATGTATGACAAGGGAGTTAAAATCAGATTATGATTATAGGCGATAACCGAGAAGCTGTTATTGAAAATATAAAAACTTTTGCCCAAAGCGGTCAGTTTCATAATAAAGTTGAACTGAATGACCCTGTGCTTACAAATGAGCAAAACAGAGAAATTACTGATAGATATATTGAAAACCGCAAGCGATGGTCTTTTAAAGCTAAAACAGCGGTTGGTGTAATGCTTGCAAAGATGGCTGCAAAAATTGTAAATAAAGATACTCAAATAGTGGGTATTGAAAAAATACCGAATAACCTTGGCGGTGTGCTTATTACAAGCAATCATTTCGGTCCGCTTGAAAACACGGTTATACGCTATTTGACAAATGAATTGGGAAGACGCAAACTTGGAATTATCAGTCAAACCACTAATTTTGCAATGACGGGTATTATCGGTTTTATAATGAACTATGCTGATACAATTCCGATTTCTACCGACCCTCGATATTTAGCAAGAGATTTTTTATCCGTTTTAAAAGAACGTTTGGTGGATAAAAAAGATGCCATATTGCTTTATCCCGAACAGGAAATGTGGTTTAACTATCGCAAACCCCGTCCGCCTAAAAACGGCGCATATTTTTATGCCGCAAAACTTAATATCCCTATTATTTCCTGCTTTGTTGAGATGATTGACTTGGAAGAAGACGATACTGATGAATTTAAAAAGGTGAAGTATGTTCTGCATATATTGGAAATTTTATATCCTGAACCGAACAGAACAACCAAAGAAAATACCGAAACATTGGCTGTTAGGGATTATGAATTGAAAAAGGCCTGTTATGAAAAGGTTTACGGCAAAAAATTGACTTACCAATTTGATAGTTCTGATATTGCGGGTTGGAAGAAGACGGTATGAAAAGACAAGAAGTAAGATTTTATAATACCTTCAGTGATGATTTTGAGCAGAGTGCAGATCAAAACTTTAAATTGCCTGAAAGTTACAAATGGGTGCGGACAGATATTGTTTCAAGCTTTTTGTCAGGTCTGATTTATGGTCTGGCGGTGATTTTCGGCGGTCTGTATTGTAAGTGTTTTTTGCATTTAAAGGTTAGGGGCAGAAAAAATTTAAAAGGTATTAAAGGTGGATTTTATATTTACGGTAATCACACTCAACCTGTAGGTGACGTCTTTATTCCTGCACTTTGTGTATTGCCAAAGAGAATATATACTGTAGTCAGTACCGCCAATTACGGTATTCGCTTTATCGGCAGAATTTTACCGTTTTTGGGAGCGTTGCCTATTGTTAACTCTATACACGGTGTGAAAGAACTGAATAATGCCATGGAGTACCGCCTTGAAAAAGGACACCCAGTGGTTATTTATCCTGAAGCGCATGTTTGGAAATATTATACAGATATTCGCCCCTTTCCTGATACTTCGTTTAAATTTCCTGTAAAATTTGATAAACCCGTATTTTCAATGACGGCAACCTATAAAAAGTCGAAAATTTTCAAAAAACCTGTTATGGAAGTTTTTCTTGACGGACCTTTTTATTCAGTCGGGAACAGCATAAAGGAAAAGGCAGAAAATTTGCGAGATGAAGTTTTTTCTGTAATGAAAGAACGAAGCGGAAACAGTGATTTTGAATATATTAAGTATAAACAAAACAAAATTTAAAAATTTGTTTAAAAAAAGACTTGACTTTATCGCTTTAAAGTGTTAATATATAAAATATTAAATGCGTTTGAGCAAGAATAAGTAAGTTTTTACGGGGTTTTAAGAGAGTTGCCGTTTGGTGCGAGGCAGTAACCGAGTTTTAACTGAATACCTCTTGTGAGCAGTGCGCTGAACAAAATTTTTAAGTAGGCTGCAACGGGTGTTCCCGTAACAGAACAGGAGTGTTTTACACTCTCAAAGGCCGTTTTTGTGAGAAAACGGTGAATTGAGGTGGTACCACGGGAATTTTCTCGTCCTCTGTATTCAAAGAATACGGAGGGCGTATTTTTTACTGTTTTCCGTAGGTCGAAAATTTGAGGAGGTTAAAAACTCATGACAAACGCACAACTTTACACAATCATTGCTCTTTGCGTTTATGCTTTGGCAATGGCACTTATCGGCTGTATAAGCTACGGTAAGTCAAAAACTCTTGACGGATTTCTCATCGGCGGCAGAAATATCGGCGCTTGGGTAACCGCATTTGCTTACGGCACTACATATTTTTCTGCCGTTGTATTTGTGGGTTATGCAGGACAACATGGCTGGAATATCGGTATCGGCGCTATATGGATAGGTATCGGTAATGCAGTTTTAGGCTGTTTACTTTCTTGGCTTTTGTTTGCTAACCGCACAAGAAAGATGACTAAAAAACTCGAAGCTAAAACCATGCCCGAATATTTTGAAAAGCGTTATGCTTCTAAAGGCATGAAAATATTCGCAGCAGTTATTATCTTTATATTCTTAGTGCCTTATTCTGCAGCCGTTTATAAGGGTTTAGGCTCACTTTTCAGCGCAGTATTCCCCAGTGTTGAAACTTGGGTATGGATGCTTATAATCGCTTGCCTTACTGCTCTTTATCTTGTTGTAGGTGGTTATGTTGCTACCGCTTACACCGATCTTGTTCAGGGTATTATTATGATAGTTGGCGTTATCTGTCTTATTGTGGCAGTACTTGGTCACGATAATGTTGGCGGTCTTTCAGGTCTTATCAGTAACCTTAATGAATATCAGGCTGCAAACAGTGCCGAACTTGCGAAAGATGGCATACAGCTTACAAGTATATTCGGTGGTTCTTCATTCAAGTTCCTTTGCTTTAACATAATGCTTACAAGCTTTGGTACTTGGGGACTTCCGCAAATGATAGGCAAGTTTTACGCAATTAAAGATACAGCTGCTATCAAACGCGGCACAATCATTTCCACGATATTCTGCATTGTAATCGGTTGCGGTGCATACCTTATCGGCAGTGCTTCAAGACTTATTCTTGACGGTCAACTTCCCGAAGGCGGCATCGACTCGGTTATCCCTGCTGTGCTTATGAAGGTTCTCGGCGGCGGCACAATCGGTATCATTCTTTTGGCAGTTATTATGATTCTTTTGCTTTCGGCTTCAATGTCAACACTCGAAGCAGTTGTTTTAACTTCGGCATCTGCTGTTGCAGTTGACCTTATTCCTTCTATCAGAAAGAAAGAAACCAAGCCCGAAACACAAATGCTCTTAACCAGAATTCTTTGCCTTGTGTTTGTTGCCTGCTCATTTATCTTTGCTACCCGGAACATTCCGATTATTGTAAGTCTTATGTCTTTCTCTTGGGGTGTTGTTTCGGGCTGCTTTATAGGACCATACATTTGGGGACTTTTCTCGAAGAAAATCACCAAAATCGGTGCCTGCGCAGGTATGATTTCAGGTCTTCTTACTGTTGGCGGTGCAACACTTGTAATTACTCTTACAGATAGTTTTGCTGCTGCCGCTTCAAAATCACCCGAAATGGGCGTTGCGGCTATGGCAGTTTCTATGATAGTTGTACCTGTGGTAAGTTTAATTACCAAAAATAAGGACAAAGAAAGAATAGACGAAATTTTTGAATGCTATAAAGAAGCATAAGTCTTTATAAAAAGGTTTGTCTTCTGCGGCATGGATCAAAAGTAAATAAAAAATTTAAGTGCCTTGCGAAAAAAATTAAACTTTCGCAAGGCACTTTTAATTAAATGATATCATAAAAAAGAAAATAGAATCAAACAGTTTTTTGTAAAAAACACTTGATTTTTTAAATTAAAACTTTTCGTAGCCGACAAGCAGGCCGCCTTTTTCGGCGTAAAAACTGCATAATCCTGCAAGTTTGTAAATCTGTACTTGTGCTCGCGGAATTTCAATGTAGAGTTTCTTTTTGAGTTTTTCGGCAGCCTCGGGATTAAAGCAATGCGCAATATGAATTTTGCCGTTTTTGCAACCCGATTCTTTGATTTTATTTACAATGCAATTAAGCGCTTTTTCCTGACCTTTGCATTTTGCCAATTGCTGCAAGTCACCTTTGTCGCTGGCTTTTCCTACAACACGAATACCTAAAAGTCCTGCGGCTTTGGCGATAATGGGACTTACCCTTCCGTTGTTGGCAAGATTTTTCATTGATTCAAGCATAAATAAAAGACCTGTTGAGTTCATATAATCGCTGATTTTTTTGCATATTTCTTCAAAAGAATTATTGTTTAAAATCAGTTGGTTAAGTTTTTCAATTATAAGTCGAAGTTCGGGACCTGCGGAGAGTGAGTTTATGACAAACACTTTTCTTTCGGGGTGTTTTTCTTCATAAATTTCTTTTGCAATACATGCTGAATTATAACTGCCTGAAAGTGTGGCAGTTATTGTTACGCAAAAAATATTTTCGGCTTCGCCAAAGGTTTCAAGCCAGTCTTCAGTGTTAGGACAGGAGCTTGAAGATTTGCCTTTGTAGTTATCAAGAAAATCTACCATTTCACGCAAATTAAGGTTTTGGTTATCACAAAACTCTTTTTCGGCAGTTATTATCTTAAGCGGTGCTGCGCCGAAAGAAACAGTCCCCAAGTTAAACATGTCAGCCGAAGAATCGGCAACAATTCTGAATTTTTCCATTTTTAATCTCCTAAACATTATTTTGCTAAAATTCAGTATATATATTATTGTCAAAAAACTCAATCTACTGAAACAAATGTTTACTATAATTAAAAAAAGAGTTGCTGTAGAGTTGAAAAAGAATTTTCTACTGTGGGTAGAGTGAAATTTGGTGAATTTTCAAGGTTTAAATTGACAGATTTTGCAGGTGATGTTATACTAAAACGAGATTGTAAGTAATTGAAAACTTATGTAAAAATTTTCAAAAAGGAGACTTCTATGGATATTATTAAAGTGTCCGATAACCAATTTCAGTTAAATACCTTGAATTCGAGTTATGTGATGCATAATGAAAACGGTATGCTTGTGCACACTTATTACGGCAAAAAATTGCCCGATGCTAACCACAGCTATATGTTAAAAAGAAGCAGACACACTTGCGACTTTTTGTCCGAAATTAGTGAAAATTTACCCACACTTGATAATTCTTTGCTGGAATATCCTGCTTTTGGTGACGGCGGTATTACATCGCCTGCTATTGAAGTGCTGAACGCTGACGGAACAAATTTTGCAGAATTAAAAGTGGTTGATTTTATTATATCTGACGGAAAACCAAAGATTGAAGGCTTACCCTCATCCTATGCGGAAGACGGCGATAATGTTAAAACTTTGGAAATAAAAACCCGTGATGACGTCAGCGGAGTGGAAGCAAGTTTATTTTACGCGGTGTTTTATGATTATGATGTAATTACCCGTTGGGTAAAAATTACAAACAACGGTGACGGCAAAATCACTCTTCTTCGCGCATTAAGTGCTAACTTGGCACTTGAAAACGAGAATTACGACGTTATTTCTAACTTTGGAACCTGGGCAAGAGAAAGACAAATTGAGCGTACTCCGCTTACCCATATGGGCGCAAGCGTTTCTTCGGTTTGCGGTTCAAGTTCCCACGCCGCCAACCCCTTTATGATTTTAGCTGAGCACAGTACTACCGAGCATTGCGGTGAAACTTATGGTGTGGCGCTTGCATATTCGGGGAATCATAAAATTTCGGCTGAACTCAACCGATATAACGTTATAAATCTTTCAGGTGGCATTTCGCCTCAAAATTTCCGTTGGAATCTTGAAAAAGGCGAAAGTTTTTCCACACCCGAACTTGTAATTTCTTTTAGCGATAACGGTCTTAACGGGCTTTCGCAAAATTTCCATACAATTATTAAAAACCGTGTTTGCCGTGGTATTTACAGGGATAAACGCCGTCCGATGCTTCTTAACCTTTGGGAAGGCTGTTATTTTGATTTTACAGAAGAAACCATTAAACGCGAGGCAGATTCTGCGGCAGAATTGGGTGTTGAACTTCTTGTAATTGACGACGGCTGGTTCGGTAAGCGCAACAGCGAAATCGGCTCTCTTGGTGACTGGTATGTAAATGAAGAGAAGATTCGCGGAGGGTTAAAGCCGCTTTGTGAGTATGTTAATTCAAAAGGATTAAAGCTTGGTATCTGGTTTGAGCCTGAAATGGTTTCGGAAAATAGCGACCTTTATGCCGCACATCCCGAATGGGTAATAAAGATTGACGGCAGAAAACCCACCGAAACCCGTTGGCAGTTGATGTTGGACCTTACTAATCCTGCGGTTTGCGATTATATTTACAACAGTATTGCAAATGTACTGAAAACCACTAATATTGAATATATAAAATGGGATTATAACCGAACAATCGCGCACATTGGCTCTACATATTTAAAACCCGAACAGTTAGGAGAATATAACCATAGATATATTTTAGGTCTTTACAGCATTTTGGAAAGACTCACAACCGACTTCCCCCACGTTCTCTTTGAAGGTTGCGCTTCGGGCGGCGGAAGATTTGATATGGGTATGCTTTATTACCATCCGCAAATCTGGACCAGTGACGATACCGACGCAGTTGAACGCACCGCTATTCAGTACGGCACTTCCTATATTTATCCTATGAGCTGTCAGTCGGCGCACGTTTCGGTTTGCCCCAATCATCAGACAAAGAGAAGTGTAACTATGGAAGCGCGCCACATTTTCGCGCTCACGGGCTCTTTCGGTTATGAATTAGCTCCGCGTAAAATCGCTGAAGAAGACAAGGAATATATTAAAGAATTCATTAAATTCTACATTGATAACTACGATATTTTCCAAAGTGGAAAGTATTTTAGACTTTCAAATCCGCAAACCGACGATTATGCCGTTTTCGAGTACGTTCACGAAAATAAGGTAGTTGTAGGGGCTATGCGTCTTAAAACCCACGCTATCAACCTGCAGACAAATTTGAAACTCGCAGGTCTTGACCCCGACCGTCTTTATACCGACACCAAAACAGGCGAAAAGTATTATGGCGCACAACTTATGCAACATGGACTTAAAATTATGGCAAGCCTTGAAGAAACCGATTATAAATCATTCCTTTGGGTACTCTCTTAAAACAAAAAGTCAGGCAAATTTGCCTGACTTTTTTATACATAAAACGGATTTTTCTTTCATACAATTAAATAGCCTTTTTAGGAGTTGATTGTATGAGTCGGACTGTACCACAAAGAGCGGTAGTATTGGGTGAATATATTTTAGATACGGGCGCGACGGTGCGGGCTACTGCCAAGGTTTTTAAAATAAGTAAATCTACCGTACATAAAGATGTCACCGAACGTTTGTCACAGGATAATCCGCAACTTTACCGTCAAGTTAAAGCGGTACTTGAAAAGAATAAGCAGGAGCGTCATATCCGTGGCGGAATGGCTACACGCAAGAAATATAAGGGAGAATAAAAATGCTCAATCAGTCAACCTGATTGAGCATTTTTATTGTATAAAGTTTTTTGTATAGTAAGTGGAACTTTTGTTTATCTCGCGGTTCAATTCTTTTATAGTTATTTCTTCCGATAGGGTTTGTTTTTCGGAAAACAGGTTTGTGCCAAGTCCTAATCGCTCGCCTTCTATTTCACAACCGAGGGCGGCAAGTGTTGTGGGGAAGATATCCATTGGGGTGAAAGTGCGGTTTTTGGAATATTCAGTTTCTGTTTTGGAGTTTATAAAGCAGTTATAAACCCGTCTTGTATAATCGTCTTTCATATTGCTTGCGAAAAACTGCGCATCCATACTCAAATGGTCGCCTATTATCACAATAGTTGTATTTTCGTAAAATGGTTGATTTTTTATCCATTTAACAAATTCGGTTATCTGCTTAGAAGAACAATGCAAAACATTTTGATATTGCGAGTCAAACTCATCTTCACAGTAATCGCACACATAACCTGATATATGGTGTGTGTCGGCAGTTAACATTGTAAAACTGAAAGGTTTATCTTGCTTCGAAAGGTTTGTAAGTTCCTGCTTTGCATAATTTATAAGTTTGCTGTCTTCCATACCCCACCAAACGCGGTAATCATTGGGGATAACACCGTCAGCTTTAGCGGTTTCATAGTCTAAAACTTTATCAACACCGTGCTGGGAAAAATAGTTACTTCTGCCGCCGTATGAGGCAATTGAACCAAACATAACTGTTTGATAGTATCCGTTTTGATGTAAAATATCATTTATAGTGGTGATGGAAGGTAAAAAATTGCTGTCACTCGCGGGAACTGTATGTTGTAGTGGCATCGTAAGAGGCACACCCGAAGTCTGAGCTACCATTGCGGCAGAGGTCCAGCTTGTGTTTGTGACAAATTCCCAACCGCCTACCCCGTCCGAATGGGAAAAGTTAATGTTATTTTCCGCTAAATCGTAAAGCTCGGGGATTGTATTTTCTTTAAGTCCGCCGCCCTGTGCTTCAGAAAAGTAGGTTGTTTCCATGGATTCAAGGAAAATATATATAAGGTTTCGCTTTTCTTTTGGAAAAGTTATTTTTGTGTCAGCAGGGGCAGTATAATATTTATCGTAAAGCTTGGTACTTGAAAGCGAACCGATTACAAACGACGGTATTTCAACTGTCCAAATACCGTAACCCCAAAGTAATACGCACAAAACTATACATATAATGTTTTTAATAAGTTTTTTAATTTTAATTTTCGAAAAATAGAATACACATAAAAGAGCGGCGCAAACAATAGACGGCAAAAGCCCTTTTAAAAGCCAGTCATAAACTATACCGCTGGCAGTACCTTCCATAGAAGAAAAAAGAGTGAAAATAATAGAGCGAAAGCCCACTTTGCCAAATACCGTAATATACCAATGTGCCGAAAAAAGAGCGCAAAAGCTCAAGAAAAAAGCAATTACTATAAGCGCTTTTTTTAGAATTTTTTTAAACATTAAATTCGCCTTCAATTAGTAATCATTTGTTGGATTTTATGTATCGCGTTATAAGCCTTTGTGTAAAATTCCAATGGTGTTACATTTTTATAAATAATATCTTTTGCAAAAACTTCGAGCATTAGAGGTCCGTTATAATTGCTGTTCTTAAGGTGAGAAGCAACTTTTTTAAAGTTGATTTTACCGTCAAAGGGAATAAGATGGCGGTCGCCCGCAAGCTCTTTGTAATTATCGTGAATGTGGGTGCAAAGAAGTCTGTCACCGTAAAGTGACATATATTTAATACCTTTAGTGAAGCAGTTTTCGTGACCGATATCCCAGCAAAAGCCGACCGAATTGTCGTCTTCAAAGGTGTTCATAGCCCAGTCCAAATATTTTGGAACGCGCAGATTTTCAAAAGCGATTTTTACATTTTTCTTTTGTCCGTGTTCAACAAGCGCTTTGAAACGGTCTTTGCCGATCTTTGTCATTGGCGGGGGAGTAAAGCCTGAAGAAATATGAACAACAACGATAGGTACATTTGCGCGGTTGCAACTGTCGATATTAGAAATGAGGGTTTTTAACATTTCGTCGCCGTTTATATTGTCGAGCCACATATTATTAGTGCCTTTGTATATTGAATGAATAAATTGATATTCAAGTCCGTAACGGCTGCAAAGTTCGGCGATTTTTTCGGGCTCTTTGCTGTAAGATATATCGCTGAAAACAGCACCAAAACCTAAATCTGCAATCATTTTTACTGTATTTTCACAATTGGTGTTTTTATGTATT
The DNA here is from genome assembly GCA_964416955.1 of uncultured Ruminococcus sp. Lineage (GTDB taxonomy): Bacteria > Bacillota > Clostridia > Oscillospirales > Acutalibacteraceae > UBA737. The sequence goes on along the minus strand of CAYQFW010000006.1, from coordinate 2,134 downwards.
TTTGAACTGGATTCTTCCATAGCGTCGATATTTATACCTAATTTTTGCAATTTTAAATCCTCCATTCATACGAATACAAAGCCATTATACTGATTTTACAATAAAAAATCAATAAAATTGTTGACAAATTGTAAAAACGGTGTTATAATACCACATAACCAAATTTTAAAAGCTTTGACGAAGACGGTTCGGATAACTTGTTTTCAGAGAGTCGGCGGTTGCTGTGAGCCGATAGTGAGTGTCCCTATAACCCATCCCTTCCGAGCTGAAAGGCTGAAACAATAGTAGGTTTTTCCGTGATTGCTGCGTAAAGGCATAGGAATTGTTAGATTCCAAGAGTGGCAGATTTATCTGCAATTTGAGTGGTACCGCGAGTGTTTTCAGTCACCCGTCTCAAAGAAATTTGAGATGGGTGTTTTATTTTTAAAAATATAAAACGAAAGGGAGTAATTATAATGACTACCAATACCGCAAAAGAACAACTTATGGAGATCGCTGCGCGAATTAAGGAGATGCGCGAGATTATGGGTTGGTCCACCGCCGAAATGGCACAAAAGACAGAAGTGAGCGAAGAACAGTATATTACATTTGAAAGCGCAAATGCAGATATTCCCTTTTCGTTCATTCACAAGTGCGCTTTAGCTTTTGATGTTGAGCTTACCGAACTTTTGGAAGGCCGTACCGCAAAGCTTTCAAGCTACACCGTAACACGTAAGGGTAAAGGACAAAAAACCGCTAAGGAAGACGGTATCGACATTACCAACTTAGCGCCTAAGTTCCGCGATAAAATCGCTGAGCCTTATTATGTAAGATATGAATATTCAGCTTCACAGCAAAATAAACCTATCCACCTTTCAACCCACTCGGGTCAGGAATTTGACTTTATTTTAAGCGGTTCGTTAAAGGTGCAAATCGGTGACCATACCGAAATTTTGCATGAAGGCGACAGCATTTATTATAATTCTTCAACACCTCACGGTATGATTGCTATCGATGGCGAAGATTGTGTTTTCTGCGCGGTAGTACTTCCCGGTGAAGAAGTCAAGGAAGAAACTGTTAGAAAAAGTATTGCAACTGCCAAAACAAGCGAAAGTCTTGTTTGTGAGAAGTTTGTTGAAACCGTCGAAGACGAAAACGGTTGCCTTAAAGACATTAAGTTTAAAAACACCGATGTTTTCAACTTTGGTTTCGACGTTGTGGACGGTATCGCTAAAAAATATCCCGAAAAACTTGCAATGCTACATATCGACAAAAACAAGACTGAACGCCGCTTTACTTTCAGAGATATAAAACACGCTTCTAACCAATGCGCAAACTACTTTACTTCTCTCGGTATCAAGCGCGGCGACAAGGTTATGCTTGTGTTAAAAAGACATTATCAGTTCTGGTTCAGTATGATTGCGCTTCACAAAATCGGTGCGGTGGCAATTCCTGCTACGAATCAGCTTAAAGACCACGACTTTGAGTATAGATATAAAGCCGCAGGCGTTAGTGCTATTCTTTGTACTGCTGATGGCGATACTGCCGAAATCGCAGAACGCGCTGCAAAGAATTGTGATTGCGTAAAACAACTCATAATGGTTGGCGGAAGCCGTGACGGTTGGCACGATTTTGATAATGAATATAAATTATATTCACGCAAGTTTGAACGCCCCGAAGATGCGTCTGCGGGTGACGAAACTGCCCTTATGTTCTTCACCTCGGGCACAACAGGCAATCCTAAAATGGCGGCTCATAAGCACACCTATGCTTTGGGTCACTTTGTAACCGCTAAGTATTGGCATTGTTGTGAGCGTGACGGTTTGCACCTTACAATCTCTGACACGGGTTGGGGCAAGTCACTCTGGGGCAAGCTCTACGGTCAATGGCTTTGTGAAGGCGCGGTATTTGTTTATGACTTCGATAGATTTGATGCAGACGATATTTTGCCGATGTTTGCAAAATATAATATTCCCACCTTCTGCGCACCGCCTACAATGCTTAGAATGCTTGTAAAGAGCGACCTTTCTAAGTATGATTTGTCTTCTATACATCATATGACAACCGCGGGCGAAGCGCTTAACCCCGAAGTTTTCCGTCAGTTCGAAGAAGCAACGGGACTTCAGATAATGGAAGGCTTCGGTCAGACCGAAAC
>CAYQFW010000005.1:0-16911 GCA_964416955.1 uncultured Ruminococcus sp. | reverse complement strand
GATAAACTTAATATAACTGAAGATATTTTAGTTATTGCCGGCGATAATATATTAGATTTTAGCCTAACAAAATTTATTGCATACGCCAGAACCAAGCAAGCTTCCTGCGTTATGCGCTATTTTGAGCCGTCAAAAGAAAAGTTGACTAAAAGCGGTGTTCTTGAAGTAGACGATAATGACAAAATTATCACTATGACCGAAAAGCCAAGCAATCCCGTTTCTAAATGGTGTTGTCCTCCTTTCTATTACTACACCGCCACTGATGCCTTAAGGGTCAAGCAAGGCATCGAAAATGGTTGTAATACTGATGCCCCTGGCAGTTATATTTCATGGCTTTTTAAACAAACAGATGTCTACGCCATGGAAATGCCTGGTAAACGCTATGATATAGGCAATTTACAAAGTTATGAAAAAGTACAAAAAGAGTATAAAGGAATCAATAAATGCTAACGCCTAATATTAATTTAAAAAACAAAACCGTTTTAATTACCGGTGCCGCAGGATTTATAGGCGCAAACTTAATAATAGAACTTTTAAAAACATCAAGTCCGATAAATATTATCGGACTTGACAATATGAATGACTATTATGATATTTCTATAAAAGAATATCGTTTAAACCAAATAAACTATACTATTAAACAATTTTCTGATTCCACATGGCATTTTATTAAAGGTGATATTGCTGATAAGGAATTAATTACCGAAATTTTCAAAAAATTCTCTCCAATTATTGTAGTCAATCTCGCAGCACAAGCTGGTGTACGTTATTCAATAACAAACCCTGATATTTATATTGAAAGTAATATCATCGGGTTTTACAACATTCTTGAAGCCTGTCGCTCATATCCTGTTGAACACTTAGTATATGCTTCATCTTCAAGCGTTTATGGTTCTAATAAAAACATCCCTTATAATACAGAAGATAAAGTTGATAATCCGGTTTCACTTTATGCTGCCACTAAAAAAAGTAATGAACTTTTTGCACACTCATATTCTAAGTTATATAATATTCCTTCTACGGGACTTAGATTTTTCACTGTTTACGGACCTGCTGGAAGACCTGATATGGCTTATTTCAGCTTTACAAATAAGCTTATCAAAGGTGAAACAATTAAAATATTTAACTACGGTAATTGCAAACGCGATTTCACTTTTATCGACGATATAGTTGAAGGCGTAAAACGTATAATGCAATGTGCACCTAAAAATATCGAAGGTGATGACGGCTTGCCACTACCTCCGTATCGCATTTATAACATTGGAAACAATAATCCGGAAAACCTATTAGATTTCGTTGATATTTTACAAAAAGAACTATTATCTGCAGGTATTTTACCTCACGATTACAATTTCGAAACCCATAAAGAATTAGTTCCTATGCAACCAGGCGATGTTCCTATAACATATGCTGATACATCTGCACTCGAACGCGATTTTGGATTTAAACCTAATACGGATTTGCGCAACGGACTTCGCCAATTTGTTGAGTGGTATAAAGAATTTTACGATTTATAAAACTCTTTATACAATCAAATTTTCCATCAAAGGAGCAATTTTAATTGAAAGAAAATCTTTTTGAAACCATATTAAATTGTGTTTCAAGCTCCCTTTTTACAAATAAACCTTCTGCCATTGATATTCTGGATATCCCCTCTATTCTTACCGAAGCCAAGCTTCAGACGGTCTTCCCTCTTGTATATTCTGTGCTTTGCAAAGATTATGATTTATCGGCATATCAATCAGACTACTACGGCTATATAACAAATAATATCAAGATTACCGAAGAGCACAAAAAACTCCATAAACTCTTTTCAGAAAATGCTATACCCTATGTGTTTTTAAAAGGTTGCGCTTCAGCAAAGTACTACCCCGACCCGCTACTGCGAACTATGGGTGATGTTGACATGCTGATAAACCCCGAAGATACTGAGGAAGCGAACAAAGTCTTACTTGCTGCAGGCTATGAAAAATATGCTGATACCAACGATTTGAGTTCACATATCGGATACCGCAACAAAAATGGTATTGTTTGCGAACTTCATCGCCAAATTAACGGAATTCCCGAAACTGATGTCGGAAATAAAATTTCATCACTATTTTCAGATATATTCGAAAAATCAGTTTTAGAAAACGGCGAATACTACAGACCTTCTGACTTTCATCACGGACTGATACTGCTTTTGCACACTGCTACACATTTAACCCACGAAGGCATCGGTCTTCGACACCTGTGTGATTGGGCAGTTTTTGTTGCAAATTTCAACGATAAAGAATTCATAAACCTTTTTGAAAGACCCCTAAAAAATATCGGTCTTTGGAAGTTTGCTCAAATTTTAACGCAATTCGCTATACAGTATCTTGGATGCCCTAAAAAAACGTGGGCAGGAATTCCTGACAGTGTTCTTTTAGAAGAAATTTTAAATGATATCATTAACGGTGGAAATTTCGGCAAAAAAGATTATTCCCGTTACCAACAAATTAAATATATTACCCCACGAGGACATAAAACCGTTGACAAAACATCGCCATTTAAAATCGGCTTTTCAAACATAATTTTAAAAGCTAAGTCAGAATTCAGTTTTGTTAAAAGGTATCCTCTACTTTTACCAATCGGTTGCATTTTAACTATTTTCAAATATTTATTTATGGTAATTTCAGGCAAACGAAAGCTTGATAATAAAAAAGTGTTAATTGATGCTGCCAAAAGAAAAAAAATATATAGTCAATTAAAACTTTATGAATCGGAATGAAAAAATCACCCGTTTGCGAGACTTCTCATAAGGAAGTCTCGCAAACGGGTGATTTTTTATCTTATTTCTTAATATCCGATATATGGTGCTGGGTTTACACGAGTTCCGTTTTTAATTACTTCAAAGTGAAGATGCGGTCCTGTTGAACGGCCGGTGTTGCCAAGCTTTGCAATCTGCTGTCCTTGGGTTACTGTGTCGCCCTTTTTAACACAGAGCGCACTTGCATGAGCGTATCTTGTTTTGTAACCGTTACCATGGTCAATTACTACGGCGTAACCATAATCACCATCCCAGCCCGCTGAAACAACCGTACCGTCTTTTACAGCAAATATGGGAGCGCCAACATCACCTGAAAAGTCCATAGCCTGATGGTTTCTTCCATCACCCCAATAAGAACTTACACGCTTGATATCACTCTTATTCATTGGGTGAATAAAGCCCTCTGACCTTGCCTTAGCGGTGGCAGTTGCAGCAGCGTAAGAAACAGCTGTGCCTTTTACTACAACCTGTTGAACAGGTTCCTTTATAACCTGACGGGAAATAACTGTTTTTGCCGTTTCTTCGCCGTTTACGGTTTCTACTACCGCAGTTTCAGTTTTAAGTCCGGTTTCGCCCTTGGTTTGAATTTCTTCATAACCACGCTCTTTTGTGCTTGTATAAACCGTTTTAGTTGAAAACTTAACATCGGATTCGGTTGTAACGGTTGAAACTGTCTTAACCTTCAACTCTTTGACAATTTTTTTAAGCTGTTTCGAAGACTTCATATCATCTTCCAGACAATAACTATCTTCGATCTCAACATCATCTACAAAAGTGGAAGTGTTTTCAGCATCTTCAACGTAATATTTACAAAGTGCCGAATCAACCAAACTCTTTAATTCTTCACGGTCGCCATAAGCCAAAATCTCACCGTTAACAGAGAGTGCCGAAGAAAAAGTTATACCTTCTGTATTTTCAATAATTGCTTCTACCAAATTTTCTTCACAGCAAAGATTTTCTTCGGAAGTTACAGTCAAACTGTATTTAGGCTTTGAAATAACATCTTCGGCAGCTTCGTTAGAGATAGTCTCCAAAAGGGTTTCTTTTGCGCCTTCGAATACCGAAGAACCGCTTACCACAGCAATGTTCTTGCCCGAATACTTAACATTAAATCCCATTGTAATTCCACAAGAAACAATACTTACAACAAGTGCAGCAACAGCAATCAATGCAAATGAAGTGAATCTAACTAATATTTTATTGTTATTTATGAATTTGGAAGTTTTTGAAAGTGATTCTTCAATCAAATTCTTTAAAATAACAGTCACATCCTAACCTAAAAATTACATTTTGTAATATTTACAAGTCTTATTATAACAAAAAGGTTACAAAATTGCAACCTTTTTTTAATATTTTTTTAACTTTTTATATTTTTTCGCAAATGTGACTTAAAATTCAACCTTTCATTAAACTAATACATAAAAAATGATACAGAAAAACTGTAATACGCTTCCCAAAATTACAAACAGATGGAAAACCGAGTGGACATAACGAAATTCCCACTTACCTGCAATTCCATAAAGCACTGCACCGATGGTATAAGCAATACCGCCTGCCAAAAGCCACCAAAAACCTTCCATTGAAATTGCCCTTATAGTGTGGTTGATAATAAATATCACACACCAACCAACCGCAATATAGCAAATATTCGAAAACAGTGTATATTTCTTTATGTCAATTGCATTAAGGGTTATGCCCAGCGCCGACATTGCCCACACAAAGCCGAAAAGACACCAGCCAAGCGCGGTGTTATATTCCCGTATTGAACACAAAGCAACAGGGGTATAGGTTCCTGCTATCAAAACAAAAATAGCACAATGGTCGATAATTTGAAAAACCTTTTTTGCAGTCACGTGAATAAGACCATGATAGATACTTGACATTGTGTAAAGAATCACCATTGAAAACCCGTAAATAAAGGCACTGACAACCTGATAGGCATCGTGATTTAAAAATGCTTTTACTATACACAACGCCGCTATTGCCGCACCTATTCCGCCGCCAACAATATGCGAAACCATATTAAAAATTTCTTCACCTTTTGTATACGAAGGCAGTATTCTGTCTTTAAGTTTTGTTCGTTTCATAATCTACTTTCTCATTGAAAATTTTTTGTCGAAATTCATCGAAATACTTTACATAATTTTTTTATTGTCATTATACACAAACAAGTGTTTATCCAACTTATCCACATAGTTTTCCACAAAAATGAAGCGGAATCATCGCTTTCGAGGTGTTTATCAACCCCAAAATGTTGAAATGTCGGTGGATAAGTTGGAAAACTTTTATAGTCGTTTTAGTTAACATAATAACAAAAACTGTAATTTTATAGGCAATTTTTCAACCTCTATTTTTCGAGTAATTTATCCAAAACACTTGGTCCGTGTTCAATAAAAATTCCTGTTTGTTCGGCAGACTTTTCAGTAAATACCGTAACACCTTTTTCTGCCTTTGAACTATCATAAATCATAAACGGTACCGGTGCGCTTGAATGGGTTTTTATATCAAGCGGAGTAGGGTGGTCAGGCATAATGAGAATTCTGAAATCTTCACCACAGTTTTCAAGATATGAAAGCAACGGTTTTAACGCCCGTTCTTCAATGAGCTCAATAGACTTTACTTTATTCTCAGCTTCACCGCGATGACCACATTCGTCAGGTGCTTCAATATGAACATAAACAAAATCGCAGCCATTTTCAAAAGAATCAATGCCCGCCTGTGCCTTGCCCTCGAAGTTTGTATCCAGATATCCTGTCGCATTTTTCACCTCTGGAGTTTCCATATTAGCGCAGATACCAATACCTTTAAGAAGATCAACCGCACTTACAACACTGCCTTTAACACCGTTCTTTTTATAAAAATCTTCAAGAATAGGTTTTTTGCCTTCGCCCCAAAGCCAAATCGAATTAGCCTCGTTGAGACCTTTTTTACGTCTTTCAATGTTTACAGGGTGGTCTTTTAAAATATCATAACTTTTTTTCATAAGGTCAATCAAAGGTTTGGCATTTTCGCTGTTGCTCAAATACTCGCCGATAACCCTACCGCTGATATCATGCGGCGGAGTCATTGTACCAAGGTCGGTAGTACCGTTATCCCATACAAGACAATGACGGTAACTAACACCGCCGTAAAACTTATAAATCTCGTTGCCGAGCTTTTGGCCAACGGTTTTAATTATTTCGTGCGCTTCGGTTGTGGAAATATCTCCTGCACAATAATCAACCATTATCTTATCTTCATAATTTTCTTCACCGGAAAGGGTCACTATATTGCAACGAAGCGCAACATCGGTATCCTTAAGTTCAACACCTATTGATGCCGCTTCTAACGGCGAACGGCCCGTATAACAAACATAAGGGTCATATCCCATAACCGAAAGGTTTGCAACATCACTTCCCGGCTTTAAACCTGCGCCTACAGTACGGCACACACCCACAACCGAAGCAGATGCCAATTTATCAATCAACGGTTTGTGCGCCAATTCCATCGGAGTTTTACCACCCAAAACTTCATTTGGTGTATCAGCCATACCGTCGCATAACAAAACTAAATATTTCATAATATCATTCCTTTTAAAATTTGCTATAATCATTATACCAATTATATTTTTCTTTGTAAAGAAAAAAGACTTTTCTTTTTCTCTAATTTAAGGTATCATATAGTAGAGGTGAAATTGATGTCCGAGAATTTTAAAGGTGAAATTCTGTCTCCCGTAGGCTCAAAAGAAATGCTTTACGCCGCTGTAAGAAGCGGTGCTGACGCAGTATACTTTGGAGCCAAAGATTTTTCGGCGCGAAGGAATGCCGAAAATTTTGAAATTTCCGAACTTTCAGACATCGTAAAATACTGCCATATAAGAGGCGTTAAGGCCTACTTGACCCTTAATATTTTGATAAAAGACCACGAATTTTGCAATGCTTTAAATTTAGCGCAAAAAGCATATTCCGCAGGAATTGACGGAATTATTATACAAGATTTAGGTCTTGCAAAAATTCTGCACGAAAAATTACCGCAACTCGTACTTCACGCCTCAACACAAATGAGCATCCACTCCCCTGCCTGTTTACCGATTTTAAAAAATTTAGGTTTCAACCAAGTGGTTGTGGCACGTGAAATGTCGCTTGAAAACCTAACTGAATTTTGCAAAGAAGCCCAAAATTACAATATCACAGTTGAAGTTTTTGTTCGCGGCGCACTTTGTATGAGTGTTTCCGGTCAATGCTTGCTTTCTGCTTTTTTGGGGTCACGAAGCGGCAACCGCGGGCTTTGCGCAGGACCTTGCCGTCTTCCCTTCTGTGCCGAAAACGGCACTGGTTACGACTTAAGCCTTAAAGATTTATCCCTTGTAGATTATATTCCGCAACTTTACGAAATAGGCGTGCGTTCTTTTAAAATTGAAGGCAGAATGAAGCGCCCTGAATATGTTGCCGCCGCCACCAAGGCTTGTAAAGAAGCACTTATTAAAGGACAAGTGGATAACGCTTTAAACGAAACTCTTAAAAATGTTTTTTCACGTTCAGGTTTTACAAGCGGATATTTGGAAAATAAATTGGGGCGCGATATGTTTGGAATTCGCACCAAAGAAGATGTGGTTTCTGCTGATAAGGCGTTTCCTTTCCTGCACGAACTTTACCGAAAAGAATATAAAAAAGTTGGTGTAAACGTAAACGCGGTAATAAAAGAAAACGAACCGATAACACTCACCCTTTCAGACAGCGAAAATACCGTCACAGCTAAAGGCAATATTCCTCAAAAAGCAAAAAACCGAGCTTTAACCCATGAAGATGCGCTCAAAAATTTAACTAAATTCGGTGATACCCCCTATTTCTACCAAGGTAGCGGACTGACGCTTGACGACGGACTTTTTGTACCTGCCAGCGAGCTGAACGCTTTGAGACGCGAAGCATGTGAAAAATTAGATACGGCGCGCGCAAAACTTAACCGCCAAGAAAAAACTATTGAATATACACCCATACCCGCTCCCAAAAGCCGAAACAAAACAGCCGATTTGGTTATAAGAGTTGAAAACACAAACCAAATTCCAAAAGATTTAAACGATGTAAAGGCGGTTATAATGCCCCTTGAAAAAGACTTCGAAAAAATCGATGATGTGGAAAATATCATAGATATTCCGCGCGGGATAATAAATGAAAAATTGATTGCCGACCGCCTTGCATTTTTTAAGCAAAAAGGTTTTTCCACTTGCCTTTGCGGTAATCTTTCGGCGGTGAAAATAGCGAAAAATCTCGGTTTAAATATAATCGCCGATACAGGTCTTAACATTCACAACAGCGAATCGGCATTAGCCACTCAAGAACTCGGCGCCAAAGCTGTCGTGTTATCTTGTGAACTTGCAACCGATAGTATATCCGCCCTTAATTCTCCCGTTCCGAAAGGAATTATAACCTACGGACATATTCCGCTAATGCTTTTCAAAAATTGCCCTATAAAAAACGGCAAAACTTGTGAAGAATGTGATAAAAACGGCGTTTTAGCCGACCGCTTAGGCACTAAGTTCCCAGTGAGATGCCGTATGGGATATAGCGAACTTTTAAACTCGGTACCGCTTTGGCTCGGCGATAAGAAAAACGACCTTAAAGGTCTTGATTTTCAAATTCTTTACTTCACAAGCGAAACAAGTGAACGTGTGACAGAAGTGATAAATGCCTATAAAAACGGAAAGGGTGCTGACTGTAAATTCACACGCGGACTTTTCTATAAAGGTACAATATAAAAAGGTTGCCGCAAGGCAACCTTTTTATAGATTTTGTGCTAATTCTTTTATATATTCGCTTAATTCGTCTTTTGTTTCCGGGTGTTTAAGACCAACCTCGATATTAGCCTTTAAAATTCCGAATTTATTACCCATATCATAACGGGTACCGCTGAAATCAACACCTGTCATACCTTTGGTCTTTGCTATTTCTTTCATAGCATCAGTAAGTTGAAGCTCGTTACCCGCACCCAAAGGTGTGCGCTCTAAAATATCAAAAATTTCGGGTTCCAAAACGCATCTGCCCAAAATTGAAAAGTTCGAAAACTTTTCTTCCAAAGACGGTTTTTCAACCATATCGCTTACTGCATAAGTTTTATCTCCGTTTTTGCTGACCTTTAAGGAAGAATATTTTACAATCAAATTATCCGATACTTCCTTAATACCCACAACACTCTTACCAAAAGATTCATAGGCTTCAATCAGTTCTGCAATTGCAGGGATTTCACCTATTATAACATCGTCGCCGTATAACACAGCGAACGGCTCATCTCCCACAAACTGACGGGCACGAAGCACTGCGTCTCCCAGACCGCGTGTTTCCTTTTGACGAAGATAATAAATATTTGCCATATTTGCAAGGAGATTCAGTTCTTCAAGGGTATCTGCTCTGCCGCGTTTTTCGAGCATTTTTTCAAGTTCTATCGAATGGTCAAAATGGTCTTCAATAACACCTTTTCCACGATTTGTAATTATCAAAATATCAGTAATGCCAGCTTTCACTGCCTCTTCAACTATGTACTGAATAGCAGGTTTATCCACTATCGGTAACATTTCTTTAGGCATAGATTTTGAAGCTGGTAATACCCTTGTTCCAAGCCCCGCCGCAGGAATTATTGCCTTTCTGATTTTCATAAAATCACCCCATTAAATAAACATTGCAATTATTGCAGGGATATAACTTGTAGCCACATATCCCAAAAAGAACAAGAATATATTTACTCCGCCTTTTTTACGATAGTCAAAAGCTTTATCTTCACTTGTGGCTTCAATTTCTCTTATATTATTTACTGTGTGCTTTTTATAAAGCCAATCGCCGAAAATTGCCGACAGAACACTTACTATCAAACTTATAATCGCGCCTATGAACGCTACATAAACCACACTCGGAGATATTTTATCCATATTTTGCGATATACTTTCAACCAACTGTGCGCTATACATTGAACCGCTTATACCCAGATTGTAAAGCGTATTCTGAAAAGGAATTACAAATAAAGTTGCAATAATTTCAAACACACCTGCTACAATACCGTTTTTATACATCTTTCGGGATAAAAACCATTCGCAAGGGAATAAAAACGCCAAAAAATTCCAAGAAACTTTACTGAATTTGCTGAGTTTTTTAAACTTGGGAATATAACGCATTGTATTGGACAATACAAAATTAGCGGCCTGTTTTGCGGTAATACCGTTGTCTATCGGCTCGTCAGGTTTTACACCGCCCAAAAAATCAACAGGAGAATACATACCAAAAGGCACTTGATATTCTTCCCGTGGTTCCTGTGCGTCTTTTGGTTCGGGTTCAACCTCTGCTTCAGTTTGCTGATTTTTTATTTTGTCATACTGGTTTTCGGTACCGTGAAATTCAGCCAAAGCGCATTTGCCAATACTGTTATAACACTCTCTGTGATGGGGTGCGCCACACTCTGGGCAATATACCACATCATCTTCTTCAAATAAATATGCGTGACAAAGCGCGCAACTTTTTTCTTGTTTTTGCGGACTCATACTGTAACTCCTTTGTAACGGTTAATTTCTTTTAAAACTTCGCCAAAGTATTCCTTTCCGTAATTATGGAAAAGCCCCTTATCAATCATATTACGCAATTCATCTTCGCTTACCCATCTTGCTTCCGCAACTTCTGACTTTTGAAGTTTCAGTTGCTCCGCTTTAATATCACAGGTTATCATCCACACATCAAGAAGTGAATTGCGCCTTTTAAGCCGCAAAATCTTTTTTAATGTTTTTTCGTCAGACGGTATCCCAAGTTCTTCAAACAGTTCTCTTTTAGCCGCTTGGAAAGAAGTTTCACCCGATATGGCAGCACCGCCTGTCGCCGCCCATTCGCCCGGCATTAACTTTTTCTGGTCGCTTCTGCGCTGAAGTAAAAACTTGCCGTCAGTTGAAACTATCCAAATATGCACAACAAGATGATATTCGCCCGGTTTCAAGAAACATCTTCCGCGCACAGCCGTCTTGCCCGTGGGCAGACCGTTACTGTCGAGAATATCCCATATTTCTGTATTCATATTATAATAAAATCTCCAAAAAATTTAACATATATTTATATTATATCAATTATATAAAAAATTTTCAACATTTTATATGTTTGCTATTGTAAATTTTTATGATTTGTGTTAAAATTAGTACCGTAAAGTGCATTGCGTATCGGAATGTGCGAATGGGCGGGTCCTGTGCGACGGAATGCTACGAACCATGTCAGGCGGGGAACCGAGCAGCATTAAGTAGATTATTCTGTGCGCCGCAGTAAATCGGCTCATTCGTGCATTCGGATACGCAAATTTTATTTAAAGAGGTAGTAATATGTCTTATCAGGCTTTATACCGTAAATACCGTCCAAAAACTTTCGCAGACGTTTACGGTCAGGAGCACATAACCGAAACACTTAAAAACGAATTGGCGCAAAACACAACCGTTCACGCTTACCTTTTCACAGGCACACGCGGAACAGGTAAAACTTCTTGCGCCAAAATTTTAGCAAATGCTGTAAACTGCACAAACTTGAAAGACGGTAACCCGTGCCTTGAATGTGAAAGCTGCCGTTCTTCCCTTGCAGGCGAAAATACCGACATTGTGGAAATTGATGCCGCTTCAAATAACTCGGTAGAAGATATCCGTGAACTTCGTGAACGTATCAACTTTGCTCCAACCTCCTCCAAATACCGCGTTTATATTATCGACGAAGTTCATATGCTGTCCATAAGTGCTTTCAACGCGCTTCTTAAAACGCTTGAAGAACCGCCGAGCCATGTTATATTCATTTTGGCTACCACAGAGGTTCATAAACTTCCTGCAACCATTCTTTCCCGTTGCCAAAGGTTTGACTTCAGACGAATTGACTCTGCAAAAATTTGCGAAAGGCTGCAATTTATAGCTAAAGAAGAAGGTCTGACCCTTACCGACCCTGCCGCAACTCTCATAGCCTCTGCTGCAGACGGCGGTATGCGAGATGCTCTCTCAATTCTTGATTTATGCGCTTCAGGAAGTAAAAATATTGACGAAGCTACAGTCGAAAGTGTTTGCGCCATGGCAGGAAGCGACTATCTTTTGGAACTGGCCGATTTTATAAAACATCAAAATACCGAAAGTGCGCTTTTAATGCTTGACAAACTTCACAATTCATCGGTAGATATGTTAAGACTCTTATCTGAACTTATATCCCACTACCGAGATTTAATGATTATTAAAACCGTAAAACAAGGCGCGCGCCCGATTGTTTGCTCAACCAAAAGGCTTAAGGCCTTGGAGGCCCAAGCAAGCGATTACAACATAAAAGACATTATCTTTGCTCTTAACTGCCTGCAGAACGCTACCGCGCGTATGCAAAGCGGCAACCGTAGATGCGAAATGGAAATGACCGTTATAAAACTGTGCACTCCCGAAATTTCGGTTGATATTGAGTCTTTGGAAAGACGAGTTTCTGCTTTAGAAAGCGGCAATGCAAAATCAGTTTTTCCCAACGCACAAAAAAAGGCTGAAGAACCTGTTAATACAATTTCAGAACCCATCGCAGAAGATGACGAAACTCCCCTTCCCGAACCACCCACAGAAGATGTTCCCGAAGAAACTGTCAAAACACAAACCGAACCCCAAAAATCGCTTGTTAACGACATTAACCCCGTTGAAAATTGGAGCGAAATTGTTGATATTTTAAAAACTACCTGTCCACTTATAGCGGGTGTTTTAGTCGACTCCAAAGCTTATATTAAAGGCGATTACCTTTTAATCGATGCCAAAAATTCACAATTCCGAACACTTATAAACACAGCAAACGGTATGTATAAAGACCATATTCGCAAGGCGGCAGTTCAGGTTTTGGGCGCAACCTATAAATTAGGTCCCTACAGCGCCGAAAAACAAGCAAAAGCACAAGACCCGCTTTTGTCTTTAGCAGATAAACTAAAAAATTTAGATATTAACTGATAGGAGAATATATTATGAAAGTAAGACTTCCCAATAACGGCGGCGGAAATATGAACCAAATGCTCAAACAGGCACAAAAAATGCAGGAAGATATGACTAATCTTCAAGCAGATTTGGAACAAAGAGAGTATACAGCCACATCGGGCGGCGGTTTAGTAGAAGTTACCGTTGACGGAAAACACCTTATCAAATCAATTAAAATAAACCCCGATGCTGTTGACCCTGATGACAGCGAAATGCTTGAAGACCTTGTTACCGTTGCAGTTAACGAAGCAATTTCTAACGCTATTAAAACAAGCGAAGAAGAAATGTCTGCCATAACCGGCGGTCTTAATCTTCCGGGTATGTTTTAACTATGGCTAATTACAACATAGTCCCTCTGAACGAACTCATAGCCCAGTTCGAGCGACTTCCGGGCATTGGCAAAAAGACTGCTCAGCGCTTGGCTTACAATATTTTGGAACAACCCCCCGAAAGAGCGGAAAAATTTGCCGAAGCGCTTGTAAACGCGCGAAAAAAAATTCACTTTTGCAAAACCTGTCAGGGCTTTACCGATATGGACGAATGTGCTATATGCTCTGATACTGCACGTGACCGCTCGGTAATTTGTGTTGTGGCAGAACCTAAAGATGTTATGGCTTTTGAACGCACACGCGAATTTTCAGGGCTTTACCACGTTTTACACGGCGTTATTTCCCCAATTGACGGTATCGGTCCCGACAGTTTGCGCATAAAAGAACTTATGACAAGACTTTCGAACAACAATATTAAAGAAATTATTATGGCTACCAACCCCACGGTTGAGGGTGAAGCCACAGCAAGTTACATTTCTCGTCTTGTAAAACCTATGGGCATTAAAGTCACCCGTTTGGCTTACGGTATTCCGGTCGGCGGCGATCTTGAATATGCCGACGAATTTACTCTTGCCCGCGCGCTTGAAGGCAGAAACGAAATTTAGAAGGTGCATTATTTATGAAACCATTCGAAAACGGCGATAGAGTAGTTTTTTTAGGTGACAGCATTATAGGCTGCAGTCGCATTGCCACCCCAGCCAGCACGGCGGCTTTTGTATGGCAAAAATCTTTTTGCAAAATCAAGGAATTGATATAGGTGCAGAAAAAGAAATGCCCGAGTATATCAAAGAATGGCACACCAAAACTTCGGATTTTCGCCAGCTTTATACCGCCGAATGTATGTTAAGCTTAGGCGCCGACCAACCAATAGAACAGCGTTTAAAAAAAGCCAAGGAAATTTTTGAAAAGGATACCACTTCTGCTTGGTTCCGTTTCCTTGCAAAAAATTATCTCGAAAACAAGGAAAAACAAACGAAAATTCTTGAAGATATAATTAAAACTTACGAAAAAACCGTTTTAGGACAGGTATTTTAATATGACACAAGAAAAAATCGACCGCATAAATGCCTTGGCAAAAAAGCAAAAGGCAGAAGGTCTTACCGAAGAAGAAAAAAAAGAACAATATATTTTAAGAAGAGAATATATCGATTCTTTTAAACAAAGCCTGATAGGTCAGCTCGAAAACACCTATATCGTGGAACCTGACGGCACAAAAAGAAAGGTTACCCGCAAGGATGAAAATCTTAATAACTGACAGCGCAACCTTAAAATCAAATAATGACTTATCGCTTGAAGCTTTAAAAAAATTCGGCGAAGTGCACGAATACGAAGCCATCACCGAAAGTGAATTGCTTGCAGAAATTGTCGATACAGATATCTTGCTTTGCAATAAAACAATTATTGATAAAACCTTGATGGACAAAAGCGATACATTAAAATACATTGGTCTTTTTGCTACAGGGTATAACAATATCGATATTTTCTCTGCACGGCAAAAAGGCATTGTTGTTTGTAATGCAGGCAGTTATTCCACAAACGCTGTAACACAGCAGGTTATAGCCTTCATTCTGAACTTTTACACAAAAATCCCCCAGTATGACACTTTTGTAAAACAAGGCGGATGGCAAAAATCCCCTGTGTTTTCACCGCTTGTTTTTGCCACAGACGAAGTTTGCGGTAAAACTTTGGGTATTATCGGCTACGGAAGTATCGGCAAAGCGGTTGAAAAGGCAGCGGTAGCGCTTAGTATGAATGTGCTTGTTCACACAAGAACTGTGCGCGATGATAGTCCAAAATTCGTTTCTCTTGACTGCTTGCTGCAAAACAGCGATATTGTGTCGGTTCATTGTCCGCTTAACGACCAAAGTTGCGAAATGTTTAACACTGAAACTTTTGCAAAATTTAAAGACAGAGCATATTTTATAAATACCGCCCGTGGCGGTGTTGTAAACGAGAAAGCCCTTTTTGAAGCGCTTAAAAGCGGCAAACTTGCAGGCGCGGCAATTGATGTTTTGCAAGAAGAACCCATGAATGAAAACTGCATTTTGAAAGATGCACCAAATATTACTATTACTCCCCACACCTGTTGGGCGCCACTTGCTACAAGAGAACGCCTTTTAGGAATTGTGTGTGACAATATTGCCGCATTTTTAGACGGCAACCCCCAAAACAACGTTGCAAAGTAGGTGAATTTATGTTTTCAAGAACACAAAGCGTCGGCGTATTCGGTTTTCAAACCTATATGATACAAATTGAAGCCGATATTTCTAACGGTCTTCCTGCTTTTGATATTGTGGGACTTCCCGATGCGGCGGTTAAGGAATCACGCGACCGCGTGCGCGCCGCTATCAAAAATTGCGGTTTCAAGTTCCCAATTTCACGCATCACCGTAAACCTTGCCCCTGCCGACCGCAAGAAAGAGGGTTCGGTTTATGACCTGCCTGTGCTTCTTGCAATTCTCAAAGCCTCCCAACAGTTGAACGCCGATTTAACCGATAGCGTGGCAATCGGCGAAGTGGCACTCGACGGTATTTTGCGCGCTGTTAACGGTGTGCTTGCAATGACTATTACCGCAAAGGAAAACGGAATTAGAAATATTTTTGTTCCAAAAGAAAATGCCACCGAAGCGGCAGTTGTTGAGGGTATAAATGTCTACCCTGTGGAAAATGTGAAGCAGATTATCGCCCACTTAACAGGCAAAACGCTCATTGAAAAACAGCCTGTAACACCTACAACTACCCCCGATAATATCCGTGTCCCCGACTTTTGCGATGTTAAAGGTCAGATTGCCGCTAAAAAAGCGTTGGAAATTGCGGCGGCCGGTAACCATAACATAATTTTGGTGGGCCCCCCTGGTGCCGGTAAAAGTATGCTTGCGAAAAGACTGCCGGGCATTTTGCCTGATATGACCTTTGAAGAATCAATAGAAACCACAAAAATTCATTCAATTGCAGGCATTCTTGATAACAAAAATCCCTTTGTTTCAGCAAGACCTTTCCGTTCACCCCATCACACCGTTTCGGTTGCGGGAATTTCGGGCGGAGGCACCATTCCAAAACCGGGCGAAATTTCTTTAGCTCACAACGGTGTGTTATTTCTTGACGAATTGCCCGAATTCCGCCGTGATGTTATGGAAGCACTCCGTCAGCCCATTGAAGACGGCAAAGTTACAATTTCGCGCGTGGCAGGTACACTTACATATCCGAGCAATATTATGCTTGTAGCGGCTATGAATCCATGCCCTTGCGGATTTTACGGTCACCCCACAAAAAACTGCACCTGCTCTGCACAGGCGGTACATAAATATCTTAACAAAATTTCAGGACCGATGCTTGACCGCATTGATTTGCATGTT
Source organism: uncultured Ruminococcus sp. (assembly GCA_964416955.1). GTDB lineage: Bacteria > Bacillota > Clostridia > Oscillospirales > Acutalibacteraceae > UBA737. Next base: position 472 of record CAYQFW010000005.1, on the reverse strand, counting down.
GAAGTTCCGCCTGTTGATTATACAGCATTAAGTTCTGACAACAAAGAAGAAACCACCGCAGAAATTAAAGAAAGAGTTAACAAAGCGCGCAAAATTCAACAAGAACGTTACAAAGGAACAGGAATTTCCTGTAATGCGATGTTAACTCCCGATTTACTTAAAAAATTCTGCATTTTAACCGAAGACGCGTCAAAGCATCTTGAACTTTCGTTTGAAAGACTTGGCTTGTCAGCACGCGCTTATGACCGCATTTTAAAAGTTGCGCGCACTATTGCCGACCTTGACAGCAGTGAAATAATCGAAAAACACCATATTTTCTCGGCAATATCTTTCAGAAGCCTTGACCGCAAATATTGGAACGCATAAATTAAAACCAGGTAGTACTTGCTACCTGGTTTATTTTATGTGCATAAAAAACTCTCGTGTTTCCACGAGAGTTTTTTGTGTTAAACTAAATTATTTGGTTTTCTTA
>CAYQFW010000004.1:0-17354 GCA_964416955.1 uncultured Ruminococcus sp. | reverse complement strand
CTCAAAAGCCACAACCGACTTTGAATTCTTATTCCCGTTCGGCTGGGGTGAGCTTTGGGGTGTTGCCGACCGTACCGACTATGACCTTACTCAGCACGCTAATCATTCAGGTGAGAGTATGGAATATTTCGACCCCGAAACCAACGAAAAATATGTGCCTTATGTGATTGAACCCTCTTTGGGCGCGGACCGTGTGCTTTTGGCTTTCCTTTGCAACGCTTATGACGAAGAGACCGACGAAAACGGCAATATCCGCGTTGTATTACGCTTGCACCCTGCGCTCGCTCCCTTCAAAGCCGCTGTTCTTCCGCTTTCGAAAAAATTAAGTGAACAAGCAATCGAAGTTTACTCTTCTCTTTCAAAGCACTTCAACGTTGACTTTGACGATGCAGGTTCTATTGGAAAACGCTATCGCCGTCAGGACGAAATCGGCACACCTTTCTCAATTTGCTACGATTTCGACTCAGTAGAAGATAACTGTGTAACCGTTCGCAACCGCGACACTATGGAATCTGTCCGTATGCCGATAAGCGAAGTTAAAGAATATATTGAAAAAGCATTGGAATTTTAAAATTTTTTGCTCACATAGAGAACAGGAGAAAAGTGTATGGAAATTATTAACAGTATGGTAATTCCGCTGATTTTAGGTCTTACATTCTTTATGTTTGGTATGAACGTTATGTCCGGCGGTCTTGAAACAATGGCAGGCGGCGGACTTGAACGCACCATGAAAAAAGTTACCGCCAACGACTTTTTGGGCTTTTTCTTAGGTGCGGGTATAACTGTTGCCATACAGTCCTCGTCGGCCTTTACGGTTATGCTGGTAGGACTTGTGAATTCAGGACTTTTAAACTTTAGCAACACCTTTGGTATGATAATGGGATCTAACGTAGGCACCACACTTACTGCTTGGCTCTTAAGCCTTGCAGGCCTCGAAGGTAAGTGGTACATCGAAATACTAAATCCGAGTTTTTTTGCGCCAATACTTGCTTTTTTCGGTATCGCTATGCAAACGTTCTCAAAGGACAGCAAGAAAAAAGACCTTGGCAATATATTCATAGGCTTTGCTATTCTTATTTTCGGTATGGACCTTATGAGCGATTCTATGGTTTCGGTCAGAGAACTTCCTTGGTTTGAAAACTTTTTAGCAACCTTGAAAAGCCCAATTGCCGCTCTTCTTATTTCCACTGTTTTCACAGGTGTTATTCAGTCCTCTGCCGCCACAATAGGCATTGTTCAGGCATTGGCGCTTTCGGGCGGTATTACTTGGGAAATGGCAATACCTCTTGTTTTGGGCGCTAATATCGGCACCTGCGTTACCGCTTTAATAGGTAGTCTTGGCACCAATAAGAATGCAAAACGCGTTGTTGTTATGCACTTTTCGGTTAATGTTTTCGGTTCTATTATCTGCATGATTCTGATGTATGTATTGAAAGCATTTGGCGTTACACTTCTCTCTGCCCAAATCGCAATGGTAGGTGTTGCTATTATTCATACACTTTTCAACACCATAAACACCATAATTTTACTCCCCATCAAAAAGCTTCTTGTTAAATTCTGCGAACTTGTTATTCCCGACAAGGAAGAAAAAACTCATACCGTATTTTTGGACGAGCGTATTTTCAACAACTCTCCTTTGGCAATTTCAGAATGTCGCCGTCTTGCAAACGAAATGGCAGAACTCACCCGTACTTCGCTCAAAAAATCAATCGACCTTATATTCAATTATCAACAGTATATTGTCGATGAAATTCGAAACGAAGAAACTTTAAGCGATAAATATGAGGACAAGCTTGGCACTTATCTTGTTCGCCTTAGCAATAACAAACTTTCCGAAAGCGAATCTCACCAGACGGCGCGGTTGCTTCACAGTATCGGTGACTTTGAACGTATCGGAGACCATGCGCTTAATATCTGCAAATTAGCAGAAGAAATGCACAATAAAAACATCGCTTTCTCTGAAGACGGCAGAAAAGAACTCGGCATCATTGCAAACGCCGTAAAAGAAACCATCAATATATCTATTGATTCATTTATAAACGATGATCCCGTAACCGCTTCCCATGTGGAACCTTTAGAACAGGTTGTCGATGATCTTAAGAAGCAACTTAAAGCACTTCATATTTCAAGACTTCAAAGCAACGAATGTACTATTGAACTTGGCTTTATCTTCACCGACCTTCTCACTAACTTTGAACGTGTTTCAGACCACTGTTCAAATCTTGCAGTTTACACAATGCAATTGCCGAGCGATATGCTTGATGCTCACAAATATCTTAACAAAATCAAATCTTCTTCAAACAGTTCTTTCCTTGAAGATTACGATATGTATAAGACAAAATACCGTCTCAATTAAATCCGCTTTTCGAACGGGGCACTTTTCAGGTGCCCCGTTTTTTATATTCCTTTACAAATTGAAATGTTTTTTCTTTCTTTTAATGACGGCATTAAGCCGTTATTAAACAGAAAAGGAGAAAACTATGTATATTTGTCACGAATGTGGATATGAATTTCAAAATCCTGCCAAAACAAAAGAAACCCACGGTCTTTCTAATCCGCCGTTTGAAATTATTTGCATTTGTCCAAGGTGCAATTCTACAAACTTTGAAAAATTCCAAACCGACTTTTGCCGTTGCTGTGGTGCAAGGCTTAAAGAAAATCAAAATGATTATTGCAGCCCGTCTTGTGAAAAACGCGGCGAAAAACTTTGGAAAAGAGAAATAAACAAAAAAAGGATATTAACCGACAGTCCGATTTTTAAAGTTGTGCGCGAAAACGAAAAATACAACAAACTTCACGGCACCAATTTAAGTTACGGTCAATTTTCCGCACTATTATCTTCAAAGAAAAAAAGGAGGCACAAAAATGGATAAAAAGACTTTTTTGAAAGCCTACCTTCTGCAACAGTCAAAAATCAAACGGCTTAAAGAAATGAGTTTAAAATTCCCCGAAAAAAGCAAAGACTACAAAACTCAGGTTAAAGACTGTATAAAAACCCGACAAAAAATAGAAAAGAAAATCAACGCTTTAGACAGTGAAATTCTGAAAGAAGTGCTTATACAAAAATACATTTGCGGAAAAACTCTCGAAGAAATCGGTCTAATTCTGAACTACAGCACCCGTCACGTTGAAAGACTCCATCGCAAAGCAATTGATAAATTCAAAATATAATTTAACAAAAAATGCTCAAAATAAATAATTTATACAAAAACAACAAAAAAAGTTAAGGCAATTTAACGATAAAAATCACGCAATTTCCCATTGACTTTAACTTGAAAATTTTATATAATGTATTTAACAATGGTAAAATACGCGGTAATTGTATGCGTTATTAAAAAAATCGTTTTAGGAGGATTTTTAAATGAAAAAATTATTAGCCATTATCTTGAGCATTACAATGTTGTTCAGTGTGCTCGCAATTAACGCTTTCGCAGACGACGTGCCGAAAGTCACCCTTATTACCAACGAAGGTAGCCCTGTAGCCGAAGGTGTTCATACATACTTGACTGTAAGATTTGATAACTTCAGTTCTATTAAAGGTATGGACATTGTCATAACAGCCGATGGTGCAACCCTTGGCGAAGTCGATGTGACAAATCTTCCCGAACTTACAGACGGCGATAACTTCACCGAAGTTAATACCGACACCACACACGAAATCAGAATTGTTGATTTAACAGCGTTCTCTTCAGGCAAACTTACTTTTGAAGTAACTGCTCCCAAAGAAAGTGCTTTGATTACCGTGGAAGGTAAATATGCTGACAGCGGCACAACCTTGTTCAGTATCACTACCGAAGCAGGCAACCTCGAAGTTAAAAAAGAAGTTGTATCTGTTCCTGTTGTAGTTCCGGATAACACCGAAGCTAACGAAGAAGGCCTTTACGAACTTCCCGTATCTAATTTTGTGGCAGATACAGCTAAGCAATTCGTTCCTTACGGAAGCGTTTACAAAGAAGTTGGCGATGAAATAATATTTGCTAAAAAAGACACCGACGGTAACTTTATAGCAGACAGCACTTATAGTGTTAATTCTTTCGATATTCCCGAAAACGGTATTACCACATTCGGTGTATCTGAAAACACTACTGATTCTAATGCCATCCGTTTCGGTAACTATTCACAATACGAAACCGAACCCGAATTCCACGGCACAATGGTATTTGAAGGCGACTGGCTCGCATTAAAAAATTACTACATCAAAAACGGATATTCTGTTCAGGAATTTATTCAAAAGATTTATGAGAATTTTGATGAAACCTTAGAAAAAAATACAAACAAGACCTTTGTATATTACAATGTACCCGACGAAAACGGCGTTACCACAAGAGTTAATGTTTATAAATTCAAGCAAAAGAATCATATGTGGCAAGGTACAAACGGCGACAAGGATGTTTTAGAATATGCTCTTCGTTTAACCGGTGTCAAAGACGGTGAAACTTATACCGCTGTTGCTTATTCCGAGCTCAGCGATGTTCCCACCATTTCTGCTAACGTCAAGTCAGAAAAGAGACCCGATGCAGCAGCTGAATAATATTATTGAGGTAAGTTTAAATGAAAAAATTATTTACAGAACCCGAATTAGAAATTCTCAAGTTCCTTTGTAACGATACAGGTATCGCTACCGCAGATACTGAGCTTTTGCCTGACGAAAACGAAGGTACAGAAGGTATCTTACCGTAAATCACAGGTACTTTTATGAAGAAAAAAACTATTGTTATTGTTTCGTTGACTTTGGTTTTAGCGATTCTTGCAGTTGCAGTTATTGCAACCTTCCCAACATATCTGTTTGAAGATACCCCGACAAACGATTCTTCTGTTATCCAAAGCGGCAACATTATCGAAAGCGGCGGCGAAAGCACCGAAGGAGATGACATAGGCATCTTAAGTGACGAAGACGGAACAGGCGGTGTAGAAGCTGTTTTGCCCACACTTGACGACGAAGAATTAGGTTATTCCGAACCTGCCATAGAAGAACTTAATGCAATTGCAGAAGCTAAAGGTGCTAAGGTTTATGCTGAAACAGGCGCTTTCCCCGAAGGAACTAAAGTTAAGTTTAAAAAGCTTGGTATTTTTGATAAAGCTTATTATCGTTCGCGCCACTACCTTAAAGGTATAGCGAGTGAATTCACCGCTTACAAGTTTTCTGCAAAGAAAGACGGTGTTGCAGTTTTCCCTGACGGCACTGTGAAAATCAGTTTTGATATTCCTGAAGATTATGACAACACTAATATTGCTGTATATTATCTCTTGGAACGCGGCATTCAGGAAATCGATTGTGAAGTAAGCGAAGACGGTAAGACCGTAACAGTAAAGATAAGCCAGACGGGTGTTTACATCTTGGCAGAAAAAGATACCGAAAGTGTCGAAGAGAATAACGTCTCTTCCGACAGCGATAAAACCGAATCGGGCACTTCTTCTGATGCTTCGTCTTCAGCCGATTCTTCAAGTAACGCTTCTTCTAATAGCTCTGACCAAAGCTCGAGTAATACTTCAAGCGTATCTTCCGATAACTCTTCAGAAAACGGCTCAAGCAATTCTGGAAATGACCCCGAAGACGAAACGCTCAGTGACGGCACAGAAAGTGATAACAACGGTAGCGACCCTACCGACGATGAAACCACAAGCAGTGATAACACTTCAAGTGCTGACCCAAATAAAGAAACTATGGACGGATGGACTCCGTGGCATTAGAAAAAACTCTCCGCAAGGAGAGTTTTTTCAATGATAAGTAAAAAAATTGTGTGTTTGCTTCGCAAACAGATATAAATTGACTTCAACAAGAAAATATAGTATTATAATATAAAGAGAGGTGCGGAAAATGATATACCGTATTGCAGATTTTATTGTTGAATTTGAAAATCCAAGCAAAGAATTTCAAAAATTCTTAAGCGGTTACTCCTGTGACGATACTCCTCAAGTAAAATTTTCAATATCCGAACAAGACATTGAACATATCCGTTCAGCTATAACCTACCCCGCTTGTGATTTACAGTTTGAGCTCACCGCTTTTTACAACAAATTTTTGGCATGGCTACCATTAAACGATGCCATTTTCCTGCATTCTTCACTCATAGAAGTTAAAAACGAAGGCATCGCTTTCACCGCTCTTAGCGGAACAGGAAAATCCACCCACACACTGCTTTGGCAAAAGCTTTTAGGCGATAAAATGAAAATTATAAACGGCGACAAACCGATAATCCGCTTTTTAAACGGAGTTCCTTACGGCTACGGCACCCCTTGGAACGGTAAAGAAAGGCTAGGAACAAATAGTAAAGTTCCTGTAAAGCATATTTGTTTTATCGAGCGGGATAACAAAAACTTTTGTGAAAAAATCAGCGCCCAAACCGCTCTTAAGCGTATTTTCAGCCAAATTTTTATACCCGATAATCCTGAAGCTGCGCAAAAAACCCTTGAACTTTTAGACCGACTTTTAAATAGTTGCACTATTTGGAACATCAAATGCAATATGGATATTGAAGCGGCACAAATCGCATACAACACAATTTTTAAGGAGAAATAATATGAAACTCAAATACACCTTTGTTATAAATGAAGTCGCAGGACAAAAGGTCGCTGTACCGATAAACTGTGGATACGGCGAACAGCGTGTTATTAAAACCAACGATACAGGTGCATTTATTCTTGAACTTTTAAAAACCGATACAACAAAAGAAGAAATCCTTTCAAAAATAGAGCACGAATTTGAAATCCGTTCTCAATCGGAATTAGAACTTTGGCTTGATTCTTTTTTGGAAAAATTAAAATCAGCGGAAGTACTTAACGATGATTGATGATTTTGATATTGCCAGAAACCTTTTAGAACAAAACGGCGAAATTACGGGCGTTACTTCGGGAAACAGTATGAAACCCCTTTTCCGTTCAGGCAAAGACAAAGCTGTTGTCGTTCCATTTAATGACACCTTCAAAATCGGTGACATTTTACTTTACAAAACCCGCTATTCAAACAGTCTAAACCTTCACCGTGTTGTTAAAATCACAAAACACGGTCCTGTTTTGCGGGGAGATAACCTTTTCGTTTGCGAAACGAATATTGAAAAAAGCAACATTATCGGTATTCTTAAAGGATTTTACCGCAACAACAAATATTACGATTGCCAAAAACATCTTGGCTACAAAATTTATGTTACATATATAATCATAAGTTATCCATTAAGAAGATTTATGCGAAAATGCAAATCCGCTTTTAGTAAATTTAAAAGCCTGCTTGAAAAATAATCAAGCAGGCTTTAAGCTTATTCGGTCTCTAATATGAATTTTTTCATTTCTGCCTTTGCAACATCAAGGTCATAAACATAATACCACACGCCGCCTATTGTTTGACCCTTTGAAGAAATATTATCATTTGGAACACTCATACTCTCGATTTCGGGATTTGCGGATATCGCCCACAAACCCAATCCCATAATATCATTATTAGAAAGTGAGGTCTGACATTCCGAAAGCACCATTTCAGCGATTTTAGGCAGTTTAGCAACATTCATACCCTTAACTTTATTAAACATTGCTGTTAAAACTTCTTTTTGACGGTTGCCGCGTTCAACATCGCCGTCAATTTTTCTTATACGCGCAAAGCAGAGCGCCTGCGCACCTGTTAGCACTTGTTTGCCTGTACTTGTAATCTTATCACACTCAAGACCGGTTTTCTTGAGTTTTGGAATAAGATAGTTATTGATGTGATTCATTTCCTTTTCATTGACATCTATTTCGACACCGCCGATATAGTCAATTATGCGGGAAAACTCGAAAAAGTTTACTGTAACATAATCTGTTATTTCTAAATCAAAATTCTTATTAAGCGTTTTAACCGCAAGCGTAGACTTGCCGTAAGCATAGGCATGGGTGAGTTTATCTTTGCCGTGACCGTCGATTTCAACATAACTGTCACGCGCAATTGAAATCATTTTAATTTTTTTGTGCTTTTTATCAATGCTGAGCACCAACACCGCATCAGATCTGCCCGATGTGTCGTCCGAGCGTGTATCAATACCCAAAAGCGCAATATTCTTAACGCCGTCATACTCGCTGGTTGTTATATTAAGGTCTTCGGGATTTTCTGCTTCCAAAGGTAATCTTTCAACATTGTTTAAGAGTGAATTTGCATATCCCCAAAACGCACCAACCGCCACAAGCACACAAACAAGAACAATTACCGCTATCTTTATCGCCTTTGAAGACTTCTTACCGTTCTTATTTTTTTTGCCTTTAGAATGCTTTCCCGCTGTTTTACTGCTGGAAGAAACATCTTGATAGTAACTATATATATCTACACTTTCCTGATTGTTGCTATTGTTATCATATTCGTCTGTATAGCGCATAAAATTCTCCTAATAATTTAATGTATAAACATTATACGACATTTTACAACAAATGTCTATACTATTCTTCCTCTTTTTATTGAAGCGTTTCCAAACTTTTTGCGAACTTTATAAATAGAATCTTCCACTATCTCATTGTGGCTTTCGTCATCCGCTTCTCCGAAAATATCCTGCTGAACAGCAGTTTCTTCTGATTTGAGTCCTATCGCTCTGAGTCCCACCGAACGCAACGGCTCAGCAAAATTATAATGTTCACCAAAAAGTTCAAACCCTCTTTTTGCAAGAGTCAAAGCCGAATTTGTCGAAGTTTTGAATGTTTTGCTAAACTCACGAACAACAAGCGAAGAAGTCCTGATGTGGACCTGTACTCCGCTTGCATAAAGGCTGTGTTTTCGTAAAGTATCACTTATGTTTTCTGCAAATTCCAAAAACGCTTTCCAAACTTCGCCGTTTTCAGTAAAATCTTTGCCGCAAGTAACCGATTTTCCGACACTTTTTGGTTTAGAATTTTCAGTTACAGGAATAACAGGGGAATTATCTTCCCCCAAAGCATATTGCTTAATATCAATTCCGTTTTTACCGAGAAGCCTGGTAAGTGTGCGGTTGTCACAAAGAGTTATGTCGCCGATAGTTCTAACTCCGATAGAATTTAACTTGCTTGCCGTGTTTTTACCAACAAACAGCAAATCGCTTATCGCCAATCCCCAAAGCTTTTCCTTGAAATCTGTTTTTGTGATAACGGTCACCGCATCGGGCTTTTTAAGGTCAGAACCCAGTTTTGCAAAAACTTTATTAAAACTTACACCAACAGATATTGTGAGCCCAAGTTCACGCTTAATATCCTTTCTTATCTTGTTTGCAATTTCCTCACCGCTGCCAAAAAGCAGTGTGCTACCTGTAACATCAAGCCAACATTCATCAATTCCAAAAGGTTCTATTAAATCGGTATAACGCGCATAAATTTCCTGCGCTTTTTTTGAATATTCTTCATATTTCTCATAAATAGGCGGCAAAATAACCAATTCACCACATTTTCGTTTGGCTTCAAATATCGGTTCAGCCGTTTTCACGTTAAATTTCTTGGCAATTTCATTTTTTGCAAGTACTATTCCGTGACGGTTTTCGGTATCACCGCAAACAGCCACAGGCATATCTGAAAGGGTGGGATTAAAAAGAAGCGAAACAGAAGCAAAAAAATTGTTTAGGTCGCAATGAAGTATTATGCGCTCGTCCATTTTCACCCTCCTTGAACATTTGTTCCTTAAATATTCTATCACTCTTCACAAAAAAAGTAAATAAGTAATTTTTGCCGTATGCGACAAGCCCATATTTTCATATAATTTCTCGTAAAGCACAAAAAGGGGAATTTATATGTTTAATCTTCTGTTCGAAATATTCACAAATCTTTATTTTTTTGCGCTTCATGTCACAGGCGCAGGTTCTTTTCCTGCACCGCTTTCCGCCAAGCGCGAAACCGAACTTTTAGAAAAAAGCCGCAAAGGCGACCTTGAAGCACGAAACAAACTTATTGAGCATAATCTTAGGCTTGTTGCCCATATTGTAAAAAAATATTATGCCGCAAATTCAAACCAAGACGACCTTATATCTATTGGTACTATCGGACTTATAAAGGCTGTTTCAACATTTAAGACCGATAAAAACATCCGCCTTGCGACCTATGCTTCCCGATGTATTGAAAACGAAATACTAATGTTTTTCAGAAATCAAAAAAAGTCTGCACAAGATGTTTACATCAGTGACCCCATCGACACTGACAAAGAAGGAAACACTTTAACCCTTATAGATGTTATTGCAGATAAAAGCGACATTGTAGATGAACTTGACACAAAGTTTAAACTGCAGAAACTTAAAAAAATACTTGATAAAACTCTTGACGCGCGCGAACTTGAAATAATTGAACTGCGATACGGCATAAACGGTAACGATGAACTAACCCAACGGGAGATTGCCAAAAAACTTAATATTTCCCGAAGTTATGTATCACGCATAGAAAAATCCGCTCTCGAAAAATTAAGGAGACAGTTTTAACTGCCTCCTTTTTATTCTTCATTTACAAAAACTACACTTTCAATCTCGCAAAGTTTATGTATATCAAAATCAATTCGTTTCGAAATTGCGACCATAATCCCCAAATTGCCTTGACAGGAACTCTTTGGCGGTATTATATTACAGGATATTTCTCTGTCAAGCATTTTTTTAATTTGCTCTATGGTCTCATTAGTCTTGTATAAATTATTTATTTCAACATAAACAACTTCAGCAGATTTTTTGCGTTTTTCAAACCTTGAAAAAACAACAATTGACACCAAAAACAGCACCGTGCCGATTATTGCTCCCGAATAAAAACCGTAACCTACAGCAATGCCGATAATACTGGTGGTCCATACACCTGCGGCAGTCGTAAGACCTGTTATGATATCATTGTTCTTAATAATAATCATACCTGCGCCCAAAAAGCCTATACCCGATATTACCTGCGCAGAAATTCGCATAATATCGCCGCCTGCGCCTAAAATATCGCTTACATAAATGCTCATAAGAGATGTCATACAAGCGCCTAAGGCTACAAGCACATGGGTTCTCATACCTGCGGCTCTGCCGTGCTTCGCACGTTCACTGCCAATACTTACACCGATTATAACCGAAAGCAAAAGCCTTATTGTCACTTTAAACAAAAAAGTATTCGCCAATTCATAAAATAACGCCATTTTGCTGCTCCTTAAAATATTTTTATATACATATATGTATATATATGATTATTAAATTATATACCTAAATTTTGAATTGTCAAGGTTTTTGCAACTTTTGCAAGATTTATTATCCTTAATACAAACAAAATTGCCGCAAAAGCGGCAATTTTATGATATTATGTACGCTCATAAATTTCTACCGCACACACCTTATCATACGGCGGTATTTTTACGGATATGAATTCACTTTTAGATGTGGGAATATTTTTCCCTACATAATCACCTCTTATGGGCAGTTCGCGGTGTCCTCGGTCAACAAGTACCGCAAACTGAATAGACGCAGCTCTGCCGAACTTCATAATAGCTTCCATAGCGGCACGGGCCGTTCTGCCTGTATATAATACATCATCTACTAATATTATATTTTTCCCCACAACCGAAAACGGAATATCGCAGGGATGAATTACAGGGTCAAGACTTTCGTTCTCCACATCATCACGGTAAAAGGTTATATCCAAAACGGCAGTAGGTATTTTCTTGCCCTCTATATTATATATGTTATCGGCAATAATCCGTGCAAGCGGCACACCGCGTCTTTTAACTCCCACTATACAAATATTGTCGCTTCCGTTGTTTCTCTCTAAAATCTCATGAGAAATTCGTTTAAGGGCACGATTAACTGCCGATGTATCCATAACTGTTGCTTTAAACTTTTCCATATTTTCTCCGCAATCATATTTTTTAAAATTATACATATTATATATATGTATAATATATCATAATCACTAAATTTTGTAAAGTTTTAAAGCCACAACATTTTGGGTAAACCCCAATTTTTTCCAAAAATTACCCCTACTAATAGTGTTTTTACGATATCTCGAAGGAGTTTATCAACTTTACTATAGCCGATTTTGTATGATTGCACAAGTTTTTTGACAAAAAATGTCAATACATTCGCAAAAAAGTGTTACAAACTTGTAACCTTTTTTAACTTCTTCGAAATTTTTGGGCAAAATAACCAAAACCCGACCCTTTTTTTACTTTGACAGTAACAAAAATATCGGGTATAATACCACTTGCTTTGAAAATCAAGCCGAAAATACTATTTTATTCGGCCCATATTAAAGGAGTTATTGGATGATAGAAAAAATAAAGAGTAAATTGTCCGCTTTAATAACAGGCAGACAATTGCGATTAAGTATAGCGGCTTTTCTCACCGCTCTCGCCGTCGCAAGTGCTACTTTACTAAACTGCTCAATCCACACAATTAAAATTTTCGACGGCTACGAGATCTATACTGTTCGTTCACTTAATAATAATGTGGCGATAGTTATGGAAAGTATCGCACTTAAATCCGACGACTATGAGGTTTTGGAAACCAAAACTTCAGACAGTGTAACAACTGTAAAAATTTCATATAACTTCCCCGTTCATATCACCCAAGGTGACAAAACAATCACGATTGATTTTTGCGGTGGAACCGTTAAAGAAGCATTGGCCGAAGCAGGTATCACCCCTGACGAGTTCGATTTTGTGCAACCCGCGCTTGATACCGAAATTACAGACAGTTGTTATATTGATTATACCGACATAAATTATGTTAAAAGCACCGAAACCGAAACCATTCCTTATGAAACCGAAAAAGTTTACTCTGACAAACTCAGCAAAGGAACAAAAAAAGTTACAACAAAAGGTAAAGACGGTGTGAACGAAGTTATTTCAACCGAAAAATTTATAAACGGAGTATCGGTTGAAACCACAACCAAAACGGTTGTCGTTTCAGAACCTGTTAACAAACAGGTAACCATTGGCACAAAGGTTATAAAAGAAACTTCAAAAACAACCAACAGCAATTATATTTCAACCCTTTCTCCCGAAACAGAAATTGAATTGGACGAAAACGGTGTCCCTGTAAACTATAAATCCAAAATGACCGTTCGCGCAACAGCATATACCTATACAGGTAACCGCTGTTCTACCGGTGTTAAACCTCAACCCGGTTATATTGCTGTAAACCCAAAGGTTATCCCTTACGGAACAAAGATGTTTATCAAAACAACCGACGGCAAGTATATCTATGGCTATGCCGTAGCCGCAGATACAGGCGGATTTATTAAAAAATATCCCACAGGCGTTGACCTTTTCTTCAGTACCGAAAGCGAATGCAGAACATTTGGTGTAAGAAGCGCTGAAATTTATATTTTAGAGTAATTTAAAAGCCTTGAGCTATTGCTCAAGGCTTTCTTTATTTGCTGCTCTTCCGTAAGTTTCAGTTTCTTCGGCGATTATCTTTGCAAGCCAATCGTTAATACAGCTTCCGTCAATTCGCCAGGTCCAGTTGTTACCGACGGTTGACGGGGTGTTGATTCTGCCTTCACTTCCAAGACCGATTAAGTCTTGCATCATCAAGATGCAGGTGTCCGCCACCGAGCCTAATGCCGACTTCATCATTGCCCAGTTAAAGCCGTCATTTCTTTTAGCATTCAAATACTTTTCAGCATAAGCGACTTCCTGCTCATCATTGCTTTGCGCCCAACCTATAATAGTATCGTTATCGTGAGTGCCTGTATAAACCACGCAGTTTTTATCGTAATTATGTGGCAAATATTCGCTTTCCTTTTCGATATCAAAAGCAAACTGCATTACCTTCATACCGGGATATCCTGATTTTTTAAGCATTTTTAAAACCGCGTCGGTTAAAAAGCCTAAATCTTCAGCAATAATAGGCAAATCTTTGCCAAGTTCCGCTTCAAGTGCCTTGAAAAGCGCAATATCAGGACCTTTTATCCATTTGCCGTTTTTAGCAGTTGTATCACCGTAAGGCACAGAATAATATGACTCAAAACCTCGGAAATGGTCAATCCTCACACAGTCATAAAGCGAAAGAACATACTTTATCCGCCTTTTCCACCAAGTAAAATTATCACCTTTCATAAACTTCCAGTCATAAAGCGGATTACCCCACAACTGACCGTCTTTGCAAAAAGCATCAGGCGGACAGCCCGCAACAGCCTTCGGCTTTAAATCTTTATCAAGCTGAAACTGCTCTATATCCGACCAGACATCTGCAGAATCGTAAGCGACATAAATCGGTATATCGCCGATTATTTTTATTCCTTTTTTGTTGGCATATTCCTTTAAAGCGCGCCATTGTTTTGAAAAGATATATTGCACAAAACAATAAAAATTGATGTTTTCTTTATATTCGTTTTGAGCGTTATCAATAGCCGCCGCTTCACGAAATCGAAGGGTGTTATCCCAGTTTTCCCAAGAAATATCGCCGTTGGCATTTTTTATTGCCATAAAAAGCGCATAATCAGAGAGCCAGAAGGCATTTTCTTTGCAAAACGATTTATAATCTTGGTCTTCTAAAAAACGTGAAAATGCGAGTTTTAACATTTTATTGCGGTTTTTATATAGTTTACCATAATCAATACTGGTATTATCGGAGCCAAAATCAAAAGACTCAAACTCTTTTTTTTCAAGAAGCCCTTCTTCTATCAGCATTTCAGGGTCAATAAAATAAGGGTTGCCCGCATAAGATGAAAACGACTGATACGGTGAGTCGCCATAGTTTGTAGGGTTCAAAGGTAAAATTTGCCACCAGGTTTGTTTTGCTTTTTCCAAAAAATCAACAAAGCGATATGCTTCTTTACCCAATGTACCGATTCCGCCGCTTGATGCTAAAGAAAAAATAGGCATCAGAATTCCGTTCGTTCTCAAAAAATTCACCTTTTTCTTTAATTTTAAAAATAATTTACCGCAAACGAAGCGGATTTATACTTTCTTTTTAAAAACACCTTTAATCTTTAAAAATATATCTTTGGATTTGCAAAACATACTCTTAAAATCAATACTTTTAAACCCGCGAACAACACGCTTTATGTTTTTACGATTAACATATAAAAAGATTATATGAGTTATCAAAATTGCATAAAGCGCACCTTCTGTACGTAAAAGTTCTCTCATACCAAAGGTTAATATTCCGCAACAAATACCATAAAGTATTTTTTTATACCTCGGGGCCTTTTTTAAACTATAATCAAGTGTCAAAAAGAGCGCAACAAAGAAAAGACTTCCGCCCAAAAGCGAAGTTGCAACAACTCTGCCAAAAGCCAACGAAAGAACGGTAACTGTTGCAATATAACAAGCGGGAATTACAGGGTTTATAATCTTGCGAAGCATCAAATAAATTGCACCCACAAGCAACAGCAAAACCGAAGTTTCGCCAATGTTCCCGCTGTGTATTCCAAAAAATAAATACTTAGCAGGATAAATAAATGAAGTCGAGCCGAAAACATAATCTATAGGCAATGCCTCTGCCTGAGTGTTCAAGAAAGGAAAATTATATATACCAAAAGCCTTGAAGAAAATTGTTCCCGTAACAACGCGCACGATAAGTAAAGGATATATAACTTTTATGGGTGATTTTTTAAACAAAAGTTTTGTTAAAACTGTTGTTAAAATACTTACAGCGACAACCAAAAGAAAATTAAGTCTGCTGCTTAAAGTAAGACCCAGTATAAGACCTGAAACCGCAAGGGTATAGTCGGGCGCAGTTTTCTTTTTAAGTAAAATTAAATTCCACAAAAAATCAATGCCAAGAGGCAAAAGAGTGCATATTAACAACACTGACACCGCCCTGAAGCCAAACAGCAAACAACCGAAAATTGCCGCAGGTGCAAGTGAAATAAAAATATCCACATAATCAAGTTTGGAAAGTTTTGATTTTGTGGCTGTATCCCTTTCTGTAAAAAATAATTTTACAGCCGTATAACAGTTTTTAAAGAATCCTGAAATCTTCGTATTTATATTCATAAATCTTCTCCTCTGCGAATATGCTTTAATTTTACTATATTTTACCTTTATTTTCAAGTGGGCATATTGATATTTAAAACTATTTATGGTATAATTAGACCAATATATCCACTGGAGGCTTTTTTATGAAAATATCCACCGAAATCCATTCTGCCGCCAGAATCGTGGGCGAGCATAAGGCGGTTGAACTTATTGCCAAAGCAGGCTTTGCCTCTTGCACCACGCCTAAAAGCTTTATCGACCATATTGATTATGTAAACGATGATTTTTTGGTTGCTTGCCTTGATATAGGCCATGCCGAAATGAAAGGCAGTAACACCACAGCACCTGAAATGATACGTGCATTAGGCCACAGATTACAAGCTCTGCACATCCACGATAACGATAAATTGAACGACAACCACCAAATTCCGTTTTCTATGAATATAGACTTTGTAGAAGTTGCAAAAGCACTTAAAGAAATAAACTATAACGGATATTTAACCTTAGAAGCCGATAATTATTTGCAAAACCACACTGCAGATAATATTTTCGACGGACTTAAAAACTTAGCCGCTTCGGCAAGAAAGCTTGACGATATAATCAAAAATCTTTAATTCCCCAGGTGATAAAAATGATTAGAAAAACAAAAATCGTATGTACAATAGGCCCTGCCTGTAATGACGAAAAGACTATAAGCGAAATGTGTCTTGCAGGTATGAATGTAGCCCGTCTTAACTTTTCGCACGGTGTTCATGCCGACCACAAAGAACGAATTGATACCATTAAAAAAGTTCGTGAAGAACTTAATTTACCAATAGCAATCTTACTTGATACAAAAGGACCTGAATACCGCATAAAAACCTTTAAAAACGGTAAAATTGTATTAAAAGACGGCGACTGCTTTACCTTTACTTCAGATGAAATTGAAGGTGACGAGACAAAAGTTTCGGTAAATTATAAAAATTTGCCACACGACCTTGAAATCGGTGACAAAATTCTTCTTAATAACGGACTTTTGATTTTTGAAGTAGAGTCTCTTACAGATGCTGATGTTAACTGTAAGGTAATTGTCGGCGGTGAACTTTCCGACCGAAAGAGTATGAGCTTCCCCAACAAAACCTTAAAACAGGTTTACTTGAGCGAACAGGACAAGCAGGATATTTTATTCGGTATCGAAAACGATATCGACTTTCTTGCCTGCTCTTTCGTTTCCTGCAAACAGGATTTGCTCGATGTCAAAGAATTTTTAAAAGCCAACAATGCTGACGGTATTGGCATTATTGCCAAAATTGAAAACCGCTCAGGCGTTGACAATATCGAAGAAATTTGCGAAGTATGTGACGGTATAATGGTGGCGCGCGGAGATATGGGCGTGGAAATTCCTTTTGAAGAACTGCCCGCTATTCAGAAAAAGCTTATAACAAAATGTCGACTCTTGGGCAAAAGGGTTATAACCGCTACCGAAATGCTCGAATCTATGATATATAACCCCCGTCCGACAAGAGCC
>CAYQFW010000003.1:0-19571 GCA_964416955.1 uncultured Ruminococcus sp. | reverse complement strand
GTATCAGCCGAATCAGTTTCCTCAACACGAAGACTTACATTTGTCATAACCTCTTTAAAAAGGCGGTCACGAAGATTGCGGGATGTTACAAACTTTCCGTCGCGTCCCGCAAAAGGCGAGTTATTAACCATAAAGTTCATAGATAAAGTAGGCTCGTCTATCTTAACAAAAGGAAGCGGTTCAATACAATCGGTAGCACAGGCGGTTTCTCCGATTTCAAGTTCGGACAGTCCTGCAACCTGAATAATATCACCAACTGTAGCACTTTCGGCTTCGACACGCTTTAAGCCCTTATACATAAACAACTTTGCAATTTTGAGATTATGGTGGGTACCGTCTTTGTGGCAAAGCGCTACTGCTTGTCCTGTCTTTACAGAACCGCGAATAACTCTTCCTACACCTATTCTACCAAGATATTCATCATATTCAATATTGGTAAAAAGCACCTGCAACGAAGCCTCTTTATCTCCCTCGGGAGCTTCAATTTCTTTTACAATTGCATCAAATAACGGACGCATATCTTCGCCCTTAATATCGGGGGACAAACTGGCATATCCGTCGCGTCCCGAAGCAAAAACCACAGGAAACTCAATTTGGTCCTCGTCGGCGCCTAATTCTATAAACAAATCAAGCACTTCGTCAACAACTTCATAAGGTCTTGCCATGGGTCTGTCAATTTTATTAACAACCACCACCGCTTTTTTACCCAACGCCAATGCTTTTTTAAGCACAAAACGGGTTTGCGGCATACAGCCTTCAAAAGCATCTACAAGTAAAAGCACGCCGTCTACCATCTGCAAAATACGTTCGACTTCTCCGCCGAAATCAGCATGCCCGGGAGTATCAACGATATTTATCTTGATATCGCCGTACATAACACTTGTATTTTTAGATAAAATGGTTATTCCGCGTTCTCTTTCCAAATCATTGGAGTCCATAACGCGTTCATCTACAGACTCATTTTCACGAAAAGTTCCGCTCTGTTTTAAAAGTTGGTCAACAAGTGTTGTCTTACCGTGGTCAACATGTGCAATTATAGCAACATTGCGCAAATTTTCAATCTTCGCCATTAAAAAACTTCTCTCTATATAGTTTAACTTATATATTATATTATATATACCGTATTTTGTCAAATATAAAACCGCGAAAAATAAGAAAGAACAAGAGCAAAAGGACAAACACCTTTTATTCTTGTTCTTATCTGTCTGCCGATATGTCAACTACGTGAAGTCGGTTAATAACTTGACACTATAAATACAGGTATTTTTATCATTACCTGAGATTTTTTAAAAATCATTCATCCGAAGTACTTGGTTCGGCTTGTGAATCGCCTGAGACCTGTTCACTGCTTGTAGACGGTGTTTGGGAAGAGGCGGGTTGGGTTGAAGTTTCCGAAGAAACTTGTGATTCCGTATTTGCAGGCTGACTTTCAGATGCCGTAACAGACTGCGTTTCTGACGACGAAACCTGACTTTCTGTATTTTCGCTGCTTACCTGACTTTCCTGCTCTTTAGACTCGGTTTCAGAAGAAGTTTCAGACTCGTCTTTTTCTTCTTTCGATTCATTTTTGGATTCGGTCTTTTCCTTGTCCTTTTCTTTAGCCTCTTCCTTTTCAGATTCTTTCTTCGATTCTGTTTCTTCCTCTTCTTTTTCTTCCTCGTCTGCGAGATAATCTTCTTCTTTTAATACCTTACCGGGTGTGGTTCCGTTTTTGTAATAGCCTTCGCCCTTACGGTAAACATCTTCGCTGTCCTCAAACTGCTTCGTCTCTAAATCAGCGTGGATTTCGCGCATAACATCACGCCAAATGCTCTTTGCCGCACTTGTATTGTAAACACGGTAATTATGGTCAAAACCATACCATACCGAACCCACATAATAAGGTGTTCCGCCGACAAGCCAAGAATCCTTAGTGTCACTCGAAGTGCCGGTCTTGGCATAAACTTTCATACGGTAATTATAACTCGAAACCGCAGAACCCGTACCGCCCTTTTTGTATACCACTTCTTGAAGTAAATGGTTCATAATTGTTGCGGTATCTTCTCCAATGGCTTGTATACCTTTTTTATCCTGTTCAAGAACTATATCGCCGTTCATATCTACAATTTTATAGTATGTTGTAGGTTCATAATACACACCACCGTTGCCGAAAATAGCAAATGCTGCTGCAGATTCGGTTGGGGTTATGCCGTATGTACAACCGCCCAGCGCCAAAGAAGCGGCATTTTTATCATCTTTAACCAAATGCTGAAGATTAAGCTTTTTTGTTAAAAATTTATAGGAATTATTGATGCCGACTTCTTCTAAAAGGCGGACAGGAACCGCATTCATAGAATGGCGCAAAGCATAATTTAGCGGCACTTCGCCCATATAATCTCCGAACCATTCTCTTGGACCTGACTTGCCGTAAGAATAATAATTTTTTACAGGTTCATCCAGTACTGTTGAAGTATAGTTCACAATATCATTTTCTATTGCAAGTGCATAAACACCAAGAGGCTTCATTGTGGACCCTGGTTGACGCGGAACATTATAGGCGCGATTCAGTCCGCGGTTAACCGTTTTTTCGCCTGTACCTCCCACAATACCGACAATATGCCCTTCATAGTCCATAATTGTCATTGCAGACTGTACATTTTCGGTTTCACCTTCGGAATTACGCCTTTTTTCATAGAAGTATCTGCTTTCTTTAGCATAAGTTTCTTCCATTATATCCTGTATAGACGGATTTACCGTAGAATAAATTTTAAAACCGCCGTTATAGAACATTTGTGAAGCAATTTCGCTGTCACATTCATACTTCTCCGCAAGGTCATCTATTACCTGTTCAATAAGAGTATCTATAAAATAGTCATTGATTTCACTATCAAGCGACTCTTTTTGCGAAAAATCAAGTTCTATTTCTTCGTAATATGCTTTCTGACACTCTTCATAAGTTATATAACCGAGTTCATACATTTTGTAAATAACGGTTCGTCTGCGCTCGGTGTTTGCCTCCATATTAGTTGCAGGATTATATTTTGAAGGATTTTTAGTTATTGCCGCAATAGCCGCACATTCAGCCAAAGTCAGTTCATCAACTTCTTTGCTGAAGTAGTAGTTAGCGGCAACCTGAACACCGTTAATACCGCTACCTAAGGCTATTGTGTTAAGATATGCTTCAAGAATTTCATCTTTTGAAAGCTTGGTTTCAATAATAAGTGCTCTGAAAATTTCTCTTATCTTTCGCTTATATGCCTTTTCGTTATCAGAAGTAATATTTTTAATAAGTTGTTGAGTAATGGTAGACGCACCGAAATCAACATCGCTGAATTTCAAAACTTGGTTTGCAACCGCCATAATAGTGCGTTGCCAGTCAACACCGTGATGCTTTTCAAAATCTTCATCTTCAATAGCAATAAATGCTTGCTGCAAGGTTTTCGGCACTTTTTTAAGAGATATCCATATACGATTTTCGTCACCGTGAACTCGCTTATATTCCTCCCATTCACCGTCAGAATTTTTCGCATATATAATCGAAGTCATATTAAGTTCGAGATTTTTAATATTCTCTGCTATTTTACGGGCAGAAAACAAATCAAATCTTTCATAACTTGCGCCGTTTGTAAAAAGGGATGTAAAAAAAACCGCTAAAATCAAAAGGCATGACACCAAATTAAGCGAATAATTTTTCAGCTCTTGTTTTGTAAGACCTCTCACCCATTTATAAAAGTTCTTTGCATAAAAAACCGCATAATACAAAAAACTTTTTATGTATTGCCAAACTATTTTTGAATATTTCGATACAAATTCTGCGACATTTTTTGCGGTTTTCTTTATATCCAAAATATCCCATCCCTTCCGCAAACATTATCATTCATAGTAATTATAACACCTTTACTGCAATTTATCAATTGTTTTTTAATTGTGATTGAAATGTAAATTTTTTCTTAACAAACATTCTTTTTTCTTGAAAGTTTCAAGATTGGCAGTATAATGGTTATAAATTAAAAACGAAAGGAAATATTCAATGCTAAAACTATCGGGTATTAAGAAAGATTATATAACGGGAAGCACCAAAGTTGAAGCGCTTAAAGGCGTTGATTTAAACTTCAGAAAAAGCGAGTTTGTTTCGGTTCTCGGGCAATCGGGTTGCGGCAAAACCACACTGCTCAACATAATCGGCGGACTTGATAAATATTCGAGCGGCGACCTGTTTATAAACGGTGTTTCAACAAAGCATTTCAAAGACAGGGATTGGGATAACTACCGCAACCATTCGGTAGGCTTTGTTTTCCAAAGTTACAATCTCATACCTCACCAAACAGTTTTACAAAATGTTGAACTTGCTCTCTCACTTTCGGGTGTTTCGCGTCGCGAACGCAAAAAAAGAGCCAAAGAAGCGCTTGAAAAGGTAGGTTTGGGCGACCAACTCAAAAAGAAGCCGAGTGAAATGTCAGGCGGACAGATGCAACGCGTAGCTATTGCGCGTGCGATTGTAAACAACCCTGATATTATTCTTGCTGACGAACCCACAGGCGCGCTTGATACCGAAACCAGCGTTCAGGTTATGGAAATTTTAAAGGAAATCTCCAATGACCGCCTTGTTATAATGGTAACCCACAATCCCGAACTTGCAGAAAAATATTCAACCCGAATTATCCGTATGCTTGACGGCGTTGTAACAAGCGACAGCGCGCCATTAAACAAAGAAGAACTTGCTCAACATTCCGGCTCAGAAGAAAAACCAAAAAAGCAAAAACGACATAAAATGCCTGCTATGTCACTCACCACTTCCTTTTCGTTATCGCTTAAAAATCTCTTTACCAAAAAAGGACGTACCCTTCTCACCTCCTTTGCAGGAAGTATCGGCATTATTGGTATAGCTCTGATTTTTGCCGTTTCACAAGGTATGACCGCCTATATCGACGTTGTTCAGGAAGACACACTTGCTTCTTATCCAATAACACTCGAAAATCAATCAATGGATGTTTCTTCCCTGCTGGAAACCTTCATAGGCACCGCACAATCAGGAGAAAGCCACGAAAAAGATGCCGTTTATCAAAAGTCGATGATTTATGATATGCTCAACGCTTTAAATTCTGCAAAAACCAATGAAAACGACCTGAAATCTTTTAAAACATATCTTGAAAATCAACTTGCCGACGACAGCCCAAACGAAGAACTGAAAAATGCTGTCAACGGTGTTTCTTATACCTATGATTTTGATATGCTCGTATATACCGAAAATGTAGACGGCGATATTATCCGTTCCGACAGTGAAGAACTTATGCGAGAAATTTTGCTCGAACACTTTGGTATGGATATGACAAATATCGTTGATATGCAGGCAAGTTCGGGTATGTCAAGCAGTATGATGCCAATGGCAAATATCAATCTATGGCAAGAAATGCTTTCAGGTGAAAACGGCGAACTTATAAACCCGCTTATCAAAAAACAATATGATATGGTTTACGGAAACTGGCCCAACAGTTATGACGAAATTGTGCTTGTGCTCGACCAAAACAACGAACTCGACGATATGGCACTTTACTCATTAGGTCTTAAATCCAAAGAAGAAATTGACGAATTGACCGAAGCCGCAATAAATCAGGAAACCGTTGAATATAATTCAAAAAAGTGGTCTTATGAAGAAATTTGCGAAAATGAATTCCGTGCAATTCTCAATTCCGACTGCTATACTTTTGACGAAGAAAGCGGACTTTATACCGATTTACGCGATACAAAAGCAGGTCTTAAATATCTTTATGATAACGGTATAACACTCAAAGTCACAGGCATAATCCGTCCTAATGAAGATGCCCTTTCAACAATTCTTACAGGCTCTATTGCATACACCAAAGACCTTACCGAATATGTTGTCGAAAAAGCGCATGATTCCAAAGCAATAAAGGCTCAAAAGAAAAACCCTGAAACCGATATCTTCACAAATCTTCCTTTCAGCGAAAACAGTTCTAACCTTTCTGATAAAGAAAAACAAAAAGAATTTAAAAAATATCTCAACTCTCTTAATAAAACCGAAAAGGCAGAAACTTATGTAAAAATCAAATGTGTCCCCGCCGAAGAAGACGTGAATAAATTCGTATCCGACACTTTAAAGAATATAAAACGCGAGGATATCGAAGAAACCCTTTCCCCGATTTTAGCGTCACAAACAGGTATGGGTGAAAATGAAATAAGCGATTATCTTTCTTCAATGAAAGAAGAAGATTTGGAGGAGATTTTCACTTCAATACTTGAAGAACAATACAAAACCGAATATGCAAGCGGTGTTATGTCGCAGCTAAGCCTTATGCCTAACGACCAACTCGCAATGGCTTTAGACAGTGAAAAATCAAGTTTTACCAAAGCACAATGCGCACTTTATTATGACGAAGTTTTAGAATTCTCCGACTCCACTTACGATGATAATATGCGTAAACTCGGCTACGTAAATCTTGATACACCTTCTACAATAAACCTGTATGCCACCACCTTCGAAGACAAGGATATTATAGAAGCGGCAATCACCGAATACAACGACGGTGTTGAAGAACTTTCCAAAATCAGTTATACCGACTATGTCGGCATTATGATGACATCTATTACAACCATCATAAACGCTATAACCTATGTTCTTATAGCCTTTGTTGCGGTATCGCTTGTGGTATCTTCAATTATGATTGGTGTCATAACACTTATATCCGTTCAGGAAAGAACAAAAGAGATTGGTATACTTCGCGCTATTGGTGCTTCAAAGCGTAATGTTTCAACAATGTTTAATGCCGAAACTGTCATAATAGGATTTGCTTCGGGTACATTAGGTGTTCTTATAACCTATTTGCTGTGCATACCGATTAACCTTATTTTACACCACCTTACAGGCATTAACAATCTTAACGCTATTCTTCCTGTTCCTGTTGCAATAGCACTTGTAATAATAAGCGTATTACTCACTATGCTTTCGGGACTTATCCCGTCAAGAAGCGCCGCTAAAAAAGACCCTGTAATAGCGCTTAGAACTGAATAAATCCCACATAATAAAAGTCGGTTTTCGCCGACTTTTATTTTTTTGGCTAAATTTTGAAAAAAGTACTTCTATTTTATAATATAATTTGTTATAATAAATATAACTATGTATAGGCGGTGAAAAAAGTGTTTGTAGAAATAGACGGTTTGAAGATAGAATACTGCGAAGAAGGCGCGGGTACACCTGTCCTTTTACTTCACGGTTGGGGCGCTTCTTTTGACACCTACCGCGGTATTATAAACACCTTGAAGAACCGCTGTCGCGTGGTTGCAGTAAACTTCCCTGGTTGTGGCAAATCAGACACTATGGAAACTCCTTGGAATTTGGATAACTATTGCGATTTTGTGCTTAAATTTATGAAAGCCACAAATCTTGAAAACCCGATAATTTTCGGTCATTCCCACGGCGGCAGAGTGACAATAAAAATGGTAGCTGAAGGTATGGTAAAACCCCCAAAAATTGTTTTGCTCGATTCCGCAGGTCTTATTCCTAAAAAGAGTTTCCGTCAAAAGTTCAGAGCGCGTAGCTTTAAAGCCGTTAAAAGCGTTTTAACGCTTCCCGTTATTAAAAACTTTTCGGGCGGACTTTTGGAAAAAGCCCGTAACCATTACGGCTCGGCAGATTATAATGCCGCTCCACTTGTTTTAAGACAAACCTTGGTTTCGCTTGTAAACACCGATTTACGCGATATACTCCACAAAATCTCTTGCCCTACGCTTTTAATCTGGGGTGAAAATGACACCGCAACCCCACTTAGTGATGCTAAAATTATTGAAAAAAGCATTCAAGACTGCGGACTGTGTATCATAAAAGGTACAGGGCATTTTTCTTTCCTTGAGCGCCCGTTCGAAGCCCATTCAATTATAAACAGTTTTATAAAATAGAGGTTGTTTTAATGAATATTTACTTGACCGCACTTTTAATCGTTTCAGCTTTAGGCGCTGTTTTTGCTTTAACACAGCAACTGCAAATGCTTCAGCAAAACTCATATTTTCCAAAGCGCTACTTTGGTTGGCTTAAAGACAATTACAACAAAGCATTTCTCGGTAACGCGATACTCTACTTTGTGGTTTCAACACTTTACCTTTTGAAATTTTACCGCATAGGTTGTCTTGTGGCGCTCATCTCTCTTTGGAAAAAATTCAGAAAATCGCGCAAAACCCAAAAACAATCAATAAAACCTTTGGTATTTACCGCCCGTATAAAGCGAATTTATCTTACTTCTGCTCTGCTTTTTGTTCTACTTATCTTACTTTATATACTCTCACCGCAAACAATTATCGGCAGATTTGCAACCGCCGTTTGTCTTATCTTGTGTTATATAACACCGCTTTTAACCTTTGCTTTATGTGGCATCACATCTCCTATAGAAAAGCGTATTTCACGTTATTATGTTGAAGATGCCGTAAAAATTCTCAATTCCCGTCCCGACCTCACAATAATCGGCATTACAGGAAGTTACGGCAAAACCACCACAAAATTCATTTTAACCCGAATTTTAAGCGAAAAATATAATGTTGTCTGCACTCCGCACAGCTATAATACACCTATGGGAGTAGTGAGAACGGTCAGAACTATGTTAAAACCCCAAACACAGATTTTCGTCTGTGAAATGGGCGCAAAACAAGTCGGCGATATTAAAGAAATCTGCAATATTGCAAGTCCGAAACACGCTATCATCACTTCGGTAGGACCGCAACACCTTGAAACCTTTAAAACTGTTGACAATGTATTTGCAACCAAGTTTGAGTTAGCAGACGCTGTCAAAGAAAATGGCGGCGCGGTATTTGTAAACGGCGACAGCAAAGAAATAGCCGACCGCATTGGCGAAGGCTTTGTAACCTACGGCACAGATAAGAAATTCGACTTCTGCGGTGAAGACCTTTCTTACGGCAGAAACGGTTCGGAATTCACCGTAACCTTAGGCGGTGAAAAAGTAAAATTCACCACCAAGCTTTTAGGTCTTCACAGTATAATTGATATTATCGGTGCGGTATCGCTTGCCTATACCTTGGGCGTGCCTGTTTCTGATTTACAGTACGCGGTAGCATCCTTAAAGCCCACCGAACACCGCCTTGAACTTAAGCCTTTCAAAAACGGCTCTTTACTTATTGACGACGCTTATAACTCCAATCCCGAGGGTTGCCTTGAAGCAGTTCGTGTTCTCGGCTCGTTTGAGGGAATGAAAAAGATTATTGTAACCCCTGGACTTGTAGAGCTTGGCGAAAAGGAATACGAATGTAACTATGCGCTTGGCAAGGAAGCGGCTAAAAACTGCGACACTATAATTCTTGTTGGTCCTAACCGCTCAAAGCCCTTGCAGGACGGCGTTCGCGACAGCGGTTTTAACGAACTTAATTTGTATATTGCAGAAAGTTTTAACGCGGCTATGGAAATTTATTCACAACTTGCAGACAGTAATACAGTCGTTCTATTTGAAAACGATTTGCCCGATAATTATCTTTATTAAGGAGAGTTTTTATGAAAGTTAATGTTGCTTTTGTTTACGGTTGTCGCTCAGTTGAGCACGAAGTTTCAATAATTTCGGCAGTTCAAGCTATGCGCTCGGTAAACCGCCAAAAATATGACATCACACCCGTTTATGTTACCAAAAACGGCGAAATGTACACAGGTGACGCCCTTTTTGAAATTGAAAACTACCGTAATTTGCCCGAACTTTTAAAGAAATGCCGTAAGGTGTATTTAACACGCGAGGACGATAAGGTTTTACTCAAATCAAAAGAAAATAAACTCTTCGGCAAAAATAAGGATATCCAGATAGACGTTGCATTCCCCGTTGTTCACGGCACCAACTGCGAAGACGGCACCGTTCAAGGACTGTTTGAGTTCTTAAATGTTCCTTATGTTGGCTGTGATATAGTATCTTCGGCTGTTGGTATGGATAAAGCAGTATTTAAAGATGTTCTCAAAAATGCAGGTCTTCCCGTGCTTGACTGTATTTGCATTTATGCTAAGGAATATGTTGCAGACAAACAAACCGCAACCGAAAATATTAAGAAAAAAATTGGTTTCCCGCTTATTGTAAAACCTGTAAATTTGGGTTCAAGCGTTGGTATCACCAAGGTAAACACCGAAGCCGAGCTTGGTAACGCTATGATGCTTGCTTTTTCTTTCACCGACCGCGTTTTAGTTGAGCACGCTATTACAAATCTTCGCGAAATCAACTGCTCGGTTGTGGGTGACAGCGACGAATGTGAAGCCAGCGTTTGCGAAGAACCTATCGCTAATGACGAGATTTTATCTTATGAAGATAAATATTTAGGCGGTGGCAAACAAGAAGGCGGAAGTAAGGGTATGGCTTCCTTGGGAAGAAAAATCCCCGCCGAACTTACACCCGAAAAAGAAACCGAAATCCGCAACCTTGCGTGTAAAGTGTTTAAGGCTATTGGTGCTAACGGCGTCGTTCGTATCGACTTTATGATTGATACCGAAACCGACACCGTTTACGCTAACGAAATCAACACCATCCCAGGTTCCCTTGCATTTTATCTTTGGGAAGCCACAGGTGTTAACTACACCGCGCTTATTGACCGCCTTATTGACCTTGCTTTCAAGCGTGCGCGTGTACGCGATAATATAACCTACACTATTGACACTAATATTTTGTCAGGTGTTTCTTTCGGTTCAAAAGGCACTAAAGGAGCAAAAATGTAATGACCGAGCTTTTAGTAAAACTGTTTGTGAAAAACAGCAGCGATACAAAAAACGCTTCGGTTCGCGCTTCCTACGGTAATCTGGGAAGTATTATAGGAATTGCCTGTAATCTGTTTTTGTGTGTTTTGAAAATCACAATAGGCAGTATCACAGGCAGTATTTCCATTACTGCTGACGGTCTTAACAACCTTTCTGATATGGGCTCGTCTGTTATCACAATGGTAGGCTTCAAACTCTCAACCAAGCCTGCCGACTCAGACCACCCTTTCGGTCACGGTAGAATTGAATATATGTCAGCATTTATTGTATCGGTGCTAATACTCCTTGTGGGGTTCGAACTTTTAAAATCTTCCATCACAGCACTTGTAATGAGCGCATCGCCACCCACCTATTCCCTGTGGGCAATAATACTCTTAGCAGTTTCCATTCTCGTTAAATTCTGGATGTTCTTTTTCAACCGAAAAATCGGTAAAAAGATCGACTCCGAATCGCTTTTGGCAACTGCGCAGGATTCTCTTAACGATATGATTACAACAACGGTTATACTCCTTTCGGCAGGTGTTTCCTATTACTTCAAACCGCCCTTTAACCTTGACGCTTTTATGGGTATAGGTGTTGCAATATTCATTCTTGTTTCAGGCATTAACACCGCCAAGGTAACATTTAATAGCATTTTGGGCACACCGCCCGAAAAACAGGTTATAGAAGATATTAAAAACACCATTATGTCTTATCCCGAATTTGTCGGCATTCACGACCTTATTATTCATAATTACGGTCCTGGGCGTCAATTTGCATCGGTTCACGTTGAAGTTCCGCAAGATATTGATGTTGTTAAATGCCACGAGCAGATTGACCTTTGCGAAAAACTTGTAGGCGAAAAGTTAGATATCCAACTTGTAATACATATGGACCCCATTGATATCAACAACGAAACAGTAAACCACACCAAAGCAGAACTTGCGCGCGGGCTTAAAATTATTGACGAAAATCTTACACTTCACGATTTTCGAATGACCCCCGAATGTGAAACAAGAACAAATCTTATTTTCGATGTTGTAATACCTTCCAGCTGTAAGCTCAGCGAAAAAGAACTAAATAAAAAAATCGGCGAAATCGCAAGACTTGTAAACCCAACATTTTGTTGTGTTATAACCTTCGACCGCGATTTCACAGGTGAATAAAATTAAAATGAAAAGAGCGAAAACTTCTTACGAAATTTTCGCTCTTTTTTAATATTGTGGAATTTTCTATTTTTGCAACCTTTTTTCTATATCTTCTATCAATTCATTATTATACTTAAAGTTTCTCGCAAAAAATCCAGGACCGTGAACAATAGAATCATTATTAGTGATTTTTCTAGCACATGGTGTCATATATAAAATATCACCATTATATTCAATTTTCCTTCGATTTATTACTCGACATTTTATATTGGGATCTTTTATATACACTAATTCTGCACCATCAGGTATTTGCCAATCATCAAAAGTCCAAATAGATCTTTTGTCCTTTTTTTCAATGTTTACTTCTTCAGCAATTTTTTCATCTCTCTGCTGTTCTTCACTCAATTCCCAAATTTTCAATCTATCAGTACAATTATGAATTTCAGCAATGGCTTCTAAAATTAAATATGCATCTTCCGCTGACATTGCATAAAATTCCCTTACTCTCTTTTTTCCATTATAATTATCGATAGAACGCAAATCAGGATTAAGTTTATCTATAATAGTATGAATTTTTAAATCAGACAAACGAGAATCTACTTTATAAGTAGCATATACGCGAAATGCAAACGGCGTACATTCACTATTGTTTAACTGCTGTAACCGATTATAAATATTATCGGCATATCCGATTTTAACATAATCAGGGAAAGATGGGTTTTTTAATATGTATATTACACCTTTTGTATTACTCATTTTTACTCCTTGCAATAAATTGAATTTTATTTCAATTTCCTATATAAATCAATTACTTCCTGCCTTAAGTTCGCATTTTCAGAAAGTTTTAATTGCGGGTCGGTCTCCAAAAGCTTTTGCGCCTGCGTTTTTGCCTGTAACAAAACTTCCTTGTCGGCAAAAAGGTCAGCTATCTTCATTTGCGGCAAACCACTTTGGCGGTTGCCAAGAAAATCACCGGGGCCTCGAAGTGCTAAATCATAATCAGCAATTTTAAAGCCATCGGTACTGTTCTTTATTACATCAAGGCGTTTTTTTGTATCAGGCGAATCACTGTCTGAAATTAAAATACAGTCCGACTTAAACTCACCGCGCCCTATTCTGCCCCTTAACTGATGCAACTGCGAAAGACCGAAACGCTCGGCGTTTTCGATAACCATTATAACCGCATTCGGCACATCAATGCCGACTTCGATAACGGTCGTCGCAACAAGCAGTTGAATTTCGCCCTGTGCGAATTTTCGCATTATAACTTCCTTTTCACACGCCGACATTTTGCCGTGTAAAAGCCCTAAAGAATATCCCTTAAACTCACAGTTTGCAAGTTTTTCATAATATTCCTTTGCCGAAGTTATATCAAGTTCTTCATTTTCGCTAACAAGCGGACAAACAACATAACCTTGTCTTCCATCATTTAAAAATTTCTTTATATAATTATAAATTCGCGGTCTGTAAGAAGAATCAACGCTATAAGTATCAATTTTTTGTCTGCCTTTAGGATATTCGTCAATAACGCTTATATCAAGGTCGCCGAAAAGTATATATGAAAGCGTTTGAGGTATAGGTGTTGCCGACATAACAAGTTTATGGGGGTTCGTACCCTTATTTTCAAGTTTTCCGCGCTGTGCCGCGCCAAAACGGTGTTGCTCGTCGGTAATAACAATCCCCAAATTATCAAATTCAACATCATTCACAATAAGCGCGTGGGTGCCAATTATAACATCAATTTCGCCGTTTTTAAGCTGCTCTTTAATGGTGTTTTTTTGTTTTTTAGTCATAGAGCCTGTAAGAAGACCGCATCTGACACCCGTATTTCCAGTAATGTTCTGAAATGTTTTATAATGCTGCTCGGCAAGAATTTCGGTAGGTGCCATAAGCGCTGACTGATAACCGTTTTGTGCCGCAACAAAGCAAAGCGCCGCAGCTACAACGGTCTTACCGCTGCCAACGTCACCTTGCACAAGTCGTGACATAGGGCGACCTGACCGCATATCAGCAAGACACTCACCTACTACTCGTTTTTGAGCGTCGGTCAATTCATAAGGCAAACAACCGCAAAAATCTTCAAATGTGTTCCTTTTCACAACACAACCGCTCTGGCGATGGGTTTTCAATTTAATTACATTAAGCGCCACCTGAAGACAAAAAAGTTCTTCAAAAACAAGGCGCCGTTTTGCACGGTTAAAAGACTCCTTAGTTTTAGGAAAATGTATATTCTCAAGCGCATATTTTATATCACAAAGATTATTCGCTTTTCTTATACCTTCGGGCAAAACTTCGGGCATTTCGGCAACGCCGAGCGCCGTCTTCACAAGTTTTTCAAGCGTTTTTGAGGACATATCGCGGCTTGCAGGATAAATAGGCTCGATTCCGCCGTAATTCACTTCTTTAATAATAGGTGAATTCATTTGTTTAAGCACAAAACTGCCGTCAAACTTGCCGTAAAAAAGGTATTCACTACCGAAATTCAAGCGGTTTGCAAGGTAAACCTGATTAAAAAGGCTAACCGCGAAGCGACCGCTCTCGTCTTCTGCCAAAAACTTATAAATTGTAATTCCCCTACGGGTTTCAACCGTTTCAATAGGGGTTACGATTTTAGCCTTTACGCAAACATTTTCATAAAAAGGTGCACTTCGCACCGTTATAATTTTGGTCCAATCAAGATATTTTCTCGGATAAAAGCGCAAAAGGGCACCGACTGTGTCGATGCCCTTTGATTTTAAAATTTCAGCTCTCTTTTCACCGACACCCTTTAAAAAGCGAATATCAGTATTAGCTGTCATTTTAAACACTCCTTATTCTACAGAAAGGATATAATAATAAATCGGTTGACCGCCGTTTATAACGGTGATTTCAGCCTTATCGCCGAATTTAGCCTGAATCTGCTCTTCAATGGCGGACGCCTGCTCTTCGGTTACATCTTCGCCGTAGATAACGGTGATAAACTCGCTGTCAGGCTTAACCATTTTCTTTAAAAGTTTTAAAACGCTCTTCTCAAGGTCGGTATCAGTGAATATAACCTTACCACCGAGAAGTGCCATAAGTTCGCCCTGCTTAATTTTGAAGCCGTCAAAATCAGCATCACGTGCCGCGAAAGTGATTTGACCGGTAGCAATTCTTTCGGTTGCCTTTTGCATTTCGATAGCATTTGCATTATCGTCGCTGTCAGGGTCAAAAGAAAGCATTGCGGTAATACCCTGCGGAATGGTTCTTGTATGGATAACTATTACCTTACGGGTGCTAATCGGAATAGCCTGTTCTGCCGCCATAATAATATTCTTGTTATTAGGCAATACAAAAACAGTTTCAGCGGGTGTGGCTTCAATAGCTTTTAAGATATCGTCAGTACTGGGGTTCATTGTCTGTCCGCCAGAAACGATGGTATCAACACCTAAATCACGGAAAAGTTCCGCAAGACCGTCACCTGCGCAAACCGATACAAAACCGAACGGCTTTATGGGTTCTACAGGGGTGAAAGTTTCTGTGCGGTCTGCACTTTTGGCAGGTTTCTTTTTAGTGTTTTGCGCATCGTGCTTTGCTCGTTCGTGTTGATCGCGCATATTCTCAATTTTAAGATTAACAAGCGAACCAAATGTAAGACCGTTTTCGATAGCGTTACCCGGATGGTCTGTATGAACGTGAACCTTAATGATTTCTTCATCATCAACCACAACAACGCAGTCACCAATTGTTTCAAGGAACAAACGAAGCTCATTTGGTTCTTTCTCGCACTCAGGATTGCGGTTTACAATAAACTCTGTGCAATAAGTAAAAGTGATTTCAGTTTCAAATTCACCAGCAGCATTAAAGGACTCTTCGCCGCTGTCAGATTCTTCTGCAGCAACTGATACACCTTTAACAATTACACCGTCTTTGAATACCGAAAGCATACCTTCAAGAATAATTACAAAACCTCGTCCGCCTGCGTCAACAACACCTGCTTTTTTAAGAACGGGAAGTAATTCGGGGGTTTCGTCAAGTGCTTTTTTAGCGCCTTCAATAGCATATTCAAAAATCGCAAGCTCGTCTTTACCCTGTTCATAGGCTTCCTTAGCATATTCGCTGGCAACTCTGGCTACTGTTAAAATTGTACCTTCTGTAGGCTTCATAACAGCCTTATAAGCCGCTTCTACACCATAAACAAAAGCGTTTGTAATATTTTCAGGTGTCACAAATTCGTCATTACCAATGCCTTTTGCAAAGCCTCTGAAAAGCAAAGAAGTAATAACACCCGAATTACCTCTCGCACCGCGAAGCAATGCCGAAGAGTTAACCGAAGCCACCTTACCTGCTGTTTCACCGCTCAACTTTTCAAGTTCGCGAGCCGCATTTGAAAGTGTCATAGACATATTTGTACCTGTATCACCGTCGGGAACAGGGAAAATATTAAGGTCATCAACAGCCTTACGGTAATTGCTAATATTATTCGCCGCAGAAATCCATGCATCACGCAAAATATCGCCGTTTATCAAAATCTTACACTCCTTTTGACAGTAAAAACTACTCTCTAATACCGTCAACTTTAACGGTCACTTTATTTACTTCAATTCCTGTTGCTTCTTTAACAACATATTTCACCTTTTCGGTAATGCTCTGTGCAATGGCACTGATATTCATACCAAAGGTTACAACAATATGAAGTTCAACTTCAACAAAATCAGAATTACCGACAACTTTAATACCGGTATCAACCTGTTCTTCTTTTGAAAAAATATTAAATATTTTTTGTTTGGAGTTGCTTGGCACCATACCAACAACGCCAAAGCAAGAAACAACTTCATTACCAATAAGTTTAGAAAGGTACGCTTCGCTTAAGTTGATTTTGCCCAATCTTGTTTCATAAGCTATCATAAAAACACTCCTAATCATCTTTAATTTTATATGATTCAATCGAATAGTAAATATCGCTCAAAGAAGAGTTTTCTACATTTTCGATATTTTCATTGCAAAACAGAACGCCCAAACGGTAACAAACAGGAATAATCGGCATATCGCTCTGAAGTGTTACCGCCACATCGTTTATGGAATTTTTGCCTTTATAAAAACCTTTTATAACCTCTTGGCAGGCAAGAGTTGTCTCGGTTCCCTTTGTTTCGGTTTCCTGTGTTTCTTCTTCGTCTTCCTTTTCGTTTGTGACAACATTTATTCCATAAGCCGCAGAACCACCCGAAGATACAAGTTCAGAAAAGTCCATATTCTCGGTTATTTTAACTTCACCTAAATATAAATCAAATTCTCCGTTTTTAAGTCTTCGCTTATATTCTTTATATGAAGTTTTAACAACCGTTATTATAATGCCACAATCTTTAAGTTGTTTTTTAATAAGTTTGGCGGCATTGACTTTTGCCGTGTTTTCCTTATTAACAAGCAACGTGAACCGCAAGGAACTGTTGCCTTTTGTACGGCAACCATCCTTATCTAATTCATTATACCCTATTTCTTCTAAATTCTCAATAGTTATTTGTGAATTTGATGTAATTTGTATATTTTGTAACGATTTTGTTTCTTCCCAAACGGGATTAAAAAAGCCTGTTGCGGCAATCGCATTATCATAATAGGCGTCTTTACAAATCTTTTGTCTGTCAAGCGCACTTGAAATTGCTTGGCGGACTTGATTAAGCGCCAACTTACCGTTTTTATGATTAACACCGATAAAAATCAGATTGTTAAGGTTTATACTGGTTTTAGTTCCGCTCATGCGCAAAATCGTACCGTCAGAAATATCGCTGTAATAAACATCAGTCGCACCGATTTCCACAAAATGCGAAATTGATTCGGTATCAGGCGCGTTTATAAG
Source organism: uncultured Ruminococcus sp. (assembly GCA_964416955.1). Lineage (GTDB taxonomy): Bacteria > Bacillota > Clostridia > Oscillospirales > Acutalibacteraceae > UBA737. Next base: position 1,909 of record CAYQFW010000003.1, on the reverse strand, counting down.
ACTGATTTTTTTAATGCTACCCTTTTTGCCATAATAATTCTCATTTTGCACAAGCCTGCTGTTTTCTGTATCAACCACATATCTTCCCGATCCCACAGGCGGAAATTTAACGCTGTCGGAATCTTGATTTTTATCGCTGTTTTCCTTAATTATCGGAAAATCAAGTACATTAGCAAAATACGGGTCATTCTTTTCAAGTTTAAAAACAACCGTTTTGCTGTCCTTTACACTTACCGATTCCACCGAATAAAGTTTATATTCATAAGTGGTTGAAGACTCTTTGGCAAGATTGTAAGAATAAATGACATCATCAGCAGTAAGACTGCTACCGTCAGAAAACTTAACATCACGAAGTTTTACCGTGCAAATATTTTTTGAAATTTTAACACTGCTTGCCATACTGTAATACGGATTAAACTCGTTATCAAGTTTTACAAGCGGTTCATATAAAAGTCTGCAAAGTTGACGGTTTGTCTCTGTCTGGGCATCATAAGGATTAAAAGTATCAGACGCTGAATATAAAAGGGTCATAGAATCTTTATAACCTTTTTCCACTTCTGCTACAAGTGTTTCAGATGAAGTATTTTCACTTTCTTTACATCCGCACAAAGTGAAGAGAAAAACCAAAACCAAAATTACTGATATAATCTTCTTCATATTAGTTCCAATCTATTTATAAATTCTTTCAATTTTAACCGTTTCGCCTGTTTTTTCATCAATTTCAAAGATACATCCGTTTAGCATACATTCACCGTCTGCCAGTTCAAACTTTGACATGTCATTATCTTTGAGACGGTTTATAATTATATCTTTACGAACTCCCAAAACCGAATCAACAGGACCTGTCATACCAAGGTCAGTAATATAACCTGTACCATTCTCCAAAATCTGACTGTCCGCAGTCTGAACGTGGGTATGGGTGCCGAAAACCGCTGAAACCTTACCGTCAAGATAAAGCCCCAACGCGCGTTTTTCACTTGTAACCTCGGCATGAAAATCAACAATAATAATTTTCGCACCGCCCTGCTTCGCTTTTTCTATAAGTTCATCCGCAGCGGCAAAGGGACAAGTGGCGCCAAGTCTTTCAAGATAGATTTTACCGCTTAAATTTATAACTGCAACCTGTGTTTTGCCAAAATCGACCAAACAATAACCTTTTCCGTTTTGGGCTTCAGGAAGGTTGTGTGGACGCAAAACCACATCATTGCGGTCAAGATAATCATAAACTTCAGCGCGTCTTAACGAATGATTGCCGCCTGTCAAAACATCTGCGCCGAGGCTCAAAAGATAATCCGCACTGTCAGGGGTTATACCATTTCCGTCTGCCGAATTTTCAGCATTGATAATAACCATATCAATATGCTTTTCACGTTTTAAAGCAGGTAAAACTTTTCGAACATATTCGCAACCGATAGAACCACACACGTCTCCCACAGCCAGTATTCGCATTTTTACCCACCTTTCATAAGCACATATATATTTATTTTATCATAAAAAGGCTAAAAACACAATAAAAAAATTCCCGTGTAATCACGGGAATTTTAATACAGAATCTACAATTAGATTTCAGCGAAGTACTTAATTGTACGAACCATCTGGCTGGTGTAGCTGTTTTCGTTGTCATACCAAGAAACAACCTGTACTTCATAAAGGTCGTCAGCAACCTTAGATACCATTGTCTGAGTAGCATCGAAAAGTGAGCCGTAACGCATACCGATAACGTCAGAAGAAACGATTTGGTCTTCGTTATAACCGAAAGATTCACAAGCAGCAGCCTTCATAGCAGCGTTGATGCCTTCCTTAGTTACGTCTGTACCCTTAACAACAGCTGTAAGGATTGTTGTAGAACCTGTAGGAACGGGAACTCTCTGTGCAGAACCGATGAGCTTGCCGTTGAGTTCGGGAATTA
>CAYQFW010000002.1:0-20661 GCA_964416955.1 uncultured Ruminococcus sp. | reverse complement strand
CCGCCCCGATTTTATGTACTATTTTGACCAATAAGCCCAAAATCTAATTTAATCATAGTATGATATACAAAAAAGAGGTTTCGCTACCCGTTGTCTAAGCTTCTTCAAGGCTTTGGCAAACCATTACAGCATTGCCACGGGGCGAAACCATATAAAGTTACATAATGAGCATAAAAAAAACGCCCACTTGCAGTGTTGGACGGTTCGACCGCCGAGAAGAAATACTTAGACACTGCGAATATAAGAACTTATTTTGAATCCTCCAAATTTTTCTTTGGCGGAGAGTATACGAAGCTTAGAGAGCTTCGCTTGAGAACTACCACCTCGGCACGTGCATTGGGGTAATACTGGCGTACCCAATCCACTAATTCAGCCTTGGTCTCAGCAGGGTTGTCAATGATATCGGGAGCCACATACAACCCCTCCATAAAAACCGTCTTCAGCGTTGGCGCAGATACCTTTATGCGCACCTTGTAGAATACTCCCATCTGTTAAGAATTTAGATCCATCGCAGCCAATGAGAGTGGCAGGGTGTGCTTCACGCCGTTTTCATCCTTATATGATACGGAGATGAACTGACAAGAGTCAACAGGGCGGTAGGCATCGCGGATGATCTGAACACCCTCGATAAAAAGCGAATTGCCACTCTTGGCCGCGTGTTGCTCAAGCTGAATCATCGATGAGGCTTTCAGATTACCCTTCTTATCCTTGGCAAGGAGTTTGAGGACAATATCCACCGCCTCGGCTCCCTCCTTGGTAGCGGTGAGCGTTTGGAGATACTCCTTAACCTTAGCGATACCCTCGTTGACTGTATCATCCCATCCATCGTTGGTGCGGTACCCTAAGGCAACGGTCACTCGGCTGTCGGCTGTAGTGAACTGGTTAGAGTGGCGATCCTGCTTGGTTTTGTAGAGCTTCTCCTTCTGCTCGATCAGAAGTTCTGCGGCGGCAAAGACGCGCTCCTTCTCGGCTCTTAGGATCTCGCTCACCTTCTTCATGCGGGTGAAGGTGTCGGCGCAGAACTCATCGACCATCTGCTTGTAGGCATCGATCGACTCTTGGCGTTTCTGACTCTCGGCACGCTCCTCGGCCTCAAGCTGAGCCTTCAGGGCGGCTCGCTCCGCTGGTGTCATTTGTTTGATATCCATATTTAACTATCTATTTCAGGTAAAAATTCAATTATGCTTATCGTAAGCTTCATCAGTTTGTTGGAGATCCACTGCACTGCATAGGCCACAGGAAGCAGTAACGTAATAGCCATCAGAACAGGGAGTGCTAAAAGGTATTTCGGGTTCATGGTTTATATTTTTCGTTACTTACTGCAGCGATAAACTCGCTTGCCATATCAATAATCTCCTCAAGTAGGAGACGCTTGTAATCTTCTTCTCTGGTGGTTGGTGTGCCCTCGTGGTGCTTCAGATTTAGCTCTTCAAATTGCGTTTGATAAGCTTTCAAAGGTTGCTCAAGCGCTTCAGCGAGTACCACGGCCTCATGGGGATCGAGCGCAAATACCTGCTCTTTGTATTCAGGATTAGTCCCCAATGGTAGTCTTAGCCATCTCATAATGTTTCTTTTTTTAAATACTTCATTGAATGTTGCGGATGGTGAGGGAGTCGAACCCTCTAATGTCCCAGGGTGCACAGCAACCGATCGCTCGGCGTTTTACCACATCCTTGCCTCTCCACATAGCAAGGCTATCCCATCCTCCAGTGGGTCTCTTCCCCACCGTCACAATTTACAAAAACTAAACAAACAATAAAAAAAGACTCTTAACCCTCTCGGTCTTTGTGGGTGCCCAGGGACTCGAACCCCTATTATTTATTAACCCAAATATTATTCAAAGAAAACTATGTCACGCCTGTCGGCACCCCTATTTTCATCAGCTCGGCAAACACTGTCGCATCATCAACATCAAGCACTCTTCTGCAGCTTGCACTCTGCGCTTATAGTTCTTGCGGCGGAGAGCTTCGAGCTTAGCGATCATCGCCTCAAGTTCACCGAGCTCTAATTTAGCGAACTTCTTACCCGCGATTCGTGGCTGGAGGCAAAAGGCATCTACCGCATCCCAAGAGGTTGTATCGATCTGAAGCTTCTGCATGCGGTGAAGGACTGCCGAGCGTAGGCGCTTGAGTTCGTTTTTGTATGAGATCTCATCCATGCCCGGATGTTTTAGCTCAGCCTCCATCGCAGAACACATCGCATCGTATTCTTGAGCTTTCATTTCGCGTAGCGAGGCCGTTCTATTGCCTGTAAAGCGCATGATGAGCGTTTCTTTGATCATGTCGCGATCACCCGCCATTTGAGCTAAAAGAGCGTAAAAACGCGAATATGTTGTTGGTTTAGTCTTCATTGTCTTTCTTGTTTGTTGGTGCGCAATATCTTCTCGCTCCCTCTTCCCAGATAATATACTCACCTGTCGGGCCTATGTAGCGGCCATTGGAGATTGCTTTATAACCCTCGACCCAGATCTTTAAGTCGGCATCATACTTTACCCTCACTGCCGTTCGGCCATACGGCCGTTTACCATCGGCGTGACTCACGAAAATGAGCAGCTTATTTGAATGCCTCTGCTTAAACTTTAAGTACTGATCAAAGTTGAGCCGTGTGTATTGAAAAGAGTCAATAATCACGAAGTCTGCAGATCTACGCTTTTCGAGTCGCTCACTAATAGCATCTATGTTTGCTTCCCTTATCGCTTGAAAGCTGTTACTGCAATCCTGCATTGAATATCGGCGCAGCGTATTCTGAAACGAAAGCGAAAAACCCTCCTCAAGCGACACGTAAAGAACCTTTCCATGTTTAGTAAGCTCTTTAGCAAAAGACATTACCGCCGATGACTTACCGTTGCCCGAATTTCCCCATATAAAAACCACACCTGTACGGGTGATAGCTCCGAGGCAATCATACCACCCACCCTCCATTTGTATAGTGCAATGATGGATTGACAGAATCTGTGATGCAGATAATAACTTTGCCATCTAAGTTGAGGTTAGAGATTTTACCTTAATTCTGCCAATCTCTTTTGCTTGTGAACCTCTCGGCGCACACGGCGCATGTCAAAAGCACAAGAAGCAGCATCTTTTACTACAGCTTTTATGGTTTTATCATTAGTGATTCCATTGGCGCGAGCTACAGCGGCCACTTCATAACTATTAGTTGGCGTTAATTCTATAAACTTTCTACAAATACGCGAGTGGATCTCGTCATAACCTTTCTTGTTGTATGATAAACCACACTCCATTCTGCGCTTGATATAGTTTGTCGAAATAAAGATGATTCCACAATGACCTTCTAAACGATTATAAATCGTAATGAAGTAGTAGAATACAACATCAGGCAACTTATCTCCCTCATCAAAAATCAACAATGGATTGTCGAGTGTTAACAAATACTTAGTAACTTTCTCAAGTGCGACCCTTAGACTCATATCAGATACATTAACCCCGATCACTCGCGCCATTTCGCGAATAAAGTCACCTCGCTTCATATCTTCTGAACATGAGATCACAAATGCGTTTTCGTTTCGCGATGCGTAATCTATAGCTGTAGTGCTCTTGCCTGATCCAGCTGGAGACACCGCCCATGCTACATTCTGATATCGCTGAGCGTCCGACAATAAAGTAGTAAGCTCTTTGTATAGCATAGTCTCACACAGAACCCAATCATTACTCTTTTTAGGGGATATTTGGGAACGAATTTTCTGAAACATCTCGTCACTGATCGCCTCATATTTCCCATTCAAGATAACAGAAATAGTACCTGCGCTTACATCAATAAGAGTGTTAGCAGCCCTATTCTGACTTGGAAAGCGACTTACATACTCTTGTAAGAGGTCGCGAATCTCGTTTTTTTGTTCATCTGATAGCTTCATCGTTCTAAAATTTTGATATTAAATTTGCTTCATTATACGTCATATTACTCACTACCTTCGTCTCCTCTCCAACACTAAGTGGCTCACAACGCTCTATCCATTCAGCTGAATTAGTAATACTGATGTAATACTGGTCAGCTATGCGCTCCTGGTCTCTACGCGACAAACCCCTAAGCTTAGGAGAGCGCAGCCCATGCTGCTCTGGCGCAATGCCATGCTCGAGATCAAATCGATAACCCTCCATCTGGCGGATCATGCGAGTCTGCTTATTCACTTCAGTCATCATGCGAATAAACATCGCTTCATCTTCATTTTGTTCTTGTATGGCTCGGTGAACCACAGCGTATGGCTTAGCCTTGCAAACATCTCGCATACCAAGCGGCGTTTTAGTACATAACCACACTTCTGAAAGATCATCGGGATCATATTTAACAAAGAACTCTCTTCCTGTATTATTAGCCCTGAATGTCATATCTGGCATCCCATCGCTATCAAAGACCTCGTAAGTGTAGCGCTGCTTGTTGATCTGGATTGTAATACCAGAACTTGTAAATGTGCTCGGCATCTCTGTTTCTACCCAGAACATATTCATCATATCAAGCCTTGATACCCTCTCTGTTTCGCTGTTTGTCGAGGCGAAATACATCTCTCGGCGACTCTTCCTTGAGCGATAATGGCGCATATCATTCCACCCCTCTCGATATCGAGCATACGCCTCACACAGCTCCTCAAATGTATAGAGGCTATCCGCATTATCTTCTACAAACTCTGCATTGGTTCTCGACTTTAGGCTTGTAGCTGTTATATTTTGACCTGTAAAACGCCAATCGCTGTGCAGAACCTGACTCTGAAATCTTCCAAATATCTGCTCAATACTCTTGGCTTGAGGCGTGTGCGGCGCAGTCGTTCTACTAACCCTACAGATCTTCGAAATAAAGCTTCGCGCTTCATTCTTCTTTTGGCCACCCTGATTATCTGTGACAATCTCGTATGGCTTATATCTAGCTGTCTCGATCGCCATCTTAAATGCCCTACGCTGAAGCTCTGTATTCTCCACAGGTCCGATGCTATAGCCAAGCAACATTTCGCTGTAAGCATCCACAACCTCGTATACCATCGCTGTCATCTTCGTAGGCTTACCATCTTTACCAATCCCCTTAAAGTAAAGATTGAGCTTTGTACCATCACCATACCAGAGCGCGTCTCTCTTCTCGGGCATCAGAGTCTTATGCTTGCGATCAAACTTCTGCTTAGCTGCCAGCTCACCATAAACAGCTGCATACCATTTTTGAATGATCTCTGGGCGATTTAAATACTGCCTTACCGTATTAGGCGACCGCAAAGGTTTCCAGCCTCTTTTCACAGCCTGACGATTATATTCTTCAAAGATCTGCATCTCTGTATATATCGGCATACGTGATCTACGCAACGCAATCATCAACTTGCCACCTCCAGCAGGAACCTTCAGTGCACTTGAGTTATCAAGCTTCTTGGAAATCAAGCATCCAAACCCTTCTTTCATATACTCGCTCACCTTTCTTCTCAAGCAAGCTTCACTCTTGGGTAACGTGTGCCCAAACTCCTTTCTTAACATCTCAGAGGTTCTCCGTATACCTTCCCAGTTGATCGGCGTTGAATTACCTAACCTCTTGCGGTAAGTCTTTTGCTCCACTAATCCATCTCTGAGCAGATCTAGAATCGATGCATTCAGCGTATACTCCTCTATTAGTTCCGATGTAAGCCTCTTTCCGCTTGGCAAAACCACCTCCTCAAAGAACTCTTTAGCCTCAGAGTTAATAGCCACATGGGGCTTCTCATCTCTCATCATCTTCTCAGGATCGCCCCATTTCTCGCGAAACGCCTCCTTAAATCGTGTTGGTAGTGAGTCCCACTCGATCAGCGCAGGCGTACAGTTGCACCCTCGGCGTAAAACGGTGATTTTTTTGCGAGCAGCCAACTTCTTATAGTTGTCCATCGACATCACCACATTGTCACCTTCCCCGCCTGTCAGCTCTTCGACTGTAACGGCTATTTTACCTTGAAAAAGTTCCATCCACCTTTTTTTTAGTTTCCATAACAGGATTCGAACCTGCGCCTTCCCTTCCAAAGGACCAAGTAAGGGGTATTCTACCGCTAAACTATATGGAAAAATCACTACCTTCGTACTGTCGACTACAAACAATAAGTGGTTATGATTAACTATCAATCTCAACCTTTATGCTGCTATTGTTTTGATAATTGTTCTGCCTCAAAAAGCACTTTTGCGTACGCCCCACCTACATTCCAGTAGCGATAGATCTCTTTGTCGTTCATGGTGATCGTTGCGCTATCTTTTATACAATCTAACACAACTTGAACACCATTTGAGAATGTCGACCTCACGGCTGAGACACCATTTGTATCGTGCTCAAAAACCGTTTGACAATTCGGCATATAACCATCGGTAACGTCCATCTCAACAATCACTCTACCATTCATTACGCAAAGAGCTGTATTACGCACCTTCTGCGAGAGCTCAGAATCCGACTTGAAATTTAGAGCTTTCCAGATAGCTACACCAGAGACGTTATAAATCTCTCTCAACTCTCGCTTGTTTTCGTTCGTTACTTTAATATACTTCTGATCCATGCCTACTGCTTGATTTTACGTTTGCCACACTTTTCTTTTCGCCCAGCGAGGATCGGATCTTTTTGCGACAACCACTCGCTAAATTTTCTACACTTCTTATCCATAGTAGTATTATTTAAGTTATTCTGCCCTTGTATCATCATCGCCAGTATATCTCTTCGACTCTTTTGTCCTTCGCTGTAGTCTCTCCCACATCAGGTGTAATCTAAACCAGAACATCTCCTTCTCTTCAGTTTTCGCCCATCGGAAAGCTCCGACCACAGAGCTAATCACGCTGGGATAGATATTCTGTTGCTCTGCATTCTCAACAAATCGACTAAGCGCCCCTTGCTGATGCAAGAACTCCCGAAGCTGTGTCTTGATTACCATTTTGTGATTTATTTAAATTTTCTATAACTTTACAACGCGTTAAGTGATTAACACAGTGCAAATATAAGTTATAGAAATAGAATATGGAAATAATTTAATGAAAAATTCTATTATTCATTCCTATAATTAATCATAAACCCTATAAATCATATCTATACTATGATAGATTTAAAAAGATTAGCTTTTGACAATGGTTTGAGTCAAAGCAAATTAGGAAAAATACTCGGAGGACTTCCACAGTCGGAAATTTCAAAGATGATGAACGGTCGTAGAGATGTCAAACAAGAGCACATAGACATACTTGTCGCTAAATTTGGCAAGGAAACCATCGATGCCTATACTATGCCTGACGATATTACAGATATCTTTAAAACGCCTCGATCTCGGCAAATACAAGCCACTATTGTTCCTGCCGAAATCATAGAAGAGATCCAAACCGAAAACACAACCTCAAGTGCAGCGGTAGTAGAACTACCCCCTATCATCCCTGATCGCATCGCAAAGAAGCCTAATTTCGATGTTTTAAAGTGGTTGGAGGGTTCAGATATTACCGATTCTTCCCTAATTTTCGAGTTAGTTGAAAGATTGAGGCGTGCACAAGGTATTTTTCGAGTGTCAAACAATGCCATGGCACCCACATTATGTCAGGGTGAATATGTATTTCTCGAACCTTTTGCGGATGGCCAAGAGTTTACTGATGGTGATATATATATCATAGATACAAAACATCGAGGTATGATGGTTTACACTCTCTGGGATGACGGAGATCACATCTTAGCCAAGCCTGAAAATACAATTAAGTATGGAGAATTACGCATCCCAAAAACACATGTAATACGCCTATATAATATAATATTCCATGGATCTATACATTTACCTACATCTATAATGGTCGACTATAAGCAATTGATCGAACAGAAGCAGCAAATCAAAGATCTACAAGAGCGACTTGATAAAGAACGAGAGAGATATGATGATCTAATAAACAGATTTCTAAACATCGTTAAATAGTCGCCACACACACTTTTTAATACATTAAGCCACAGCTTATCTCTGTAAGTAACTGTGGCTTAATTTATTATATATAGGTAATGTCGAAATATATACTGCCATTCCCCCCTCGTTTCGAGCGTATTTTTGTACAAATAGCCGCTTTTTTGTGTCGTTTCCCCTCTGTTTCGCGCACTTTTTGACATGGATTTGTCTTCCCAACTGTCTCCCCAACAGGCACATTTCGTTTTTTTTTAAAGCATTGAATTGTCTCCCCAACTGTCTCCCCAACTGTCTCCCCAACTGTCTCCCCAACGTTAAAAATAGGGTGTTTTATGGATTGATCTGTGTGGGGGTCTGGAGGGTGATAAAACAGGTAAAAAACGCCTTTTGAACAGTTGTTTGAACAGTTGAACGGTTTTCGTGATGGTGTTAAACTATAGATACAGTAAACCCTGCCAAAATAGCCGTTAAATTAGCTTCTGGCAGGGTTTTTACAATTCGAGCGCACGGTGTTAACGGCGTAAATCGCTGTTAAATGGCGCGAAATTAGGGGCTTTTTTGACCGATGTCACATTTTGAGCGTTCAATACCGTTCAAATGTCACATGGAATGTCACACAAATGTCACATAAAGTGACAAAAAAACGCAAAACGAAATGTGCAACGAAACTATAAGAAAATCAATATAACTAATAAGTATTCAAGCCATTAGGATGTCTGCCCAACATTTTTTTAGTCCGAACATTTCGTTTTGACCCCCATAGACAGCTCTACTTTTTTGGCAACATTACCTTATAAAAAGGACTATTAAAGTCGTATTTATAGTCTACTCAATCTCTATTGGGTTATAAGGTATAGTCCAATTGTCACTTTCAATTATACTTTTATTGTTATATATAAATATTATTGAACCACCTTCGCCCAGCATAACCAATGGCGAATTATGTATTTGGCGCATATAACGTTGCCACTTATTGCGGGTTAAGACACTCTTCTTGACGTTATAATAGACTATCGGATTACGAGCTTGCGTAATGCTTTGACACTCCCATATATAATCCATCTGATCATCCTGAGCCTTGAGAATTAACCCAGGAAGTCCATTAAATTTCCACGGACCAGCACCGATAGGTATATCCATCGTAAACCAAACTGTCCACTCTCTACCTCGGAAAGTTGTTTTTGCCGAAGAACAAGTATAACCCGCAACGGTATCAACTGTCTCCATCAACTCCCACTCAAACTGAGGCAACGGCTCCTCATATTCGACACTTAAATTATGTTGTGCATAACTGTGCGCACGTTCCTTGACCTGTGATGTGCGATTATCAACCCAAATTTCGCTATTAAGAAAATCTTTTCCCGAATTATTCTTTATGGCAAGTTCCTCCTCTGTGTACGGATATTCATAACTTACACCTGGCATCTTAGCACTTTTCCTTGCTTGCTCCTTAGAAACCTGCTGAACATCATCAATAAATTGACAAATAATACTATAATACTTTGAGTGCAATGTTCCTATTTGCAACTTTGTAAGCATCCATAAATGTGACTCGTTAGGATTGCTTTGTCGTCTATATTTCAAGTTGTAAACAACCTCTAAATTGGTAGTGTCAACTGTATCCTTTGTCACATCGTTCCACCACATATACCTAAGGTCTTCCAAATCGGATATACCACGAATCATTTTCGCACCACTACTTGCCGCTGAAGACCAAGTATATCTTTGTTGGGAATTTTGGGCAAAAACAGTCTGGGGTATTGTGCAATATATCAATACGCACAATAATAGTATATGAATGCTGTTTGTCATACGTTATAAATTACTTAACGGACAATCCGAGCCTGTTTAATAAGTTTAAGACAGTGTCCTACTTTTATCAGACAAATTGCTGGTCGTGACCTACTGCATAGCTTCGATCTTCTCCACCACAGACTTCTTCACCTTGAAAATTGTGCCATGACGCAAACCCTTCGGGATAGAGATCTGATCAGATATATCCTCCCACTTTTTCAGATCGGCCGAACGCACCGCGCCATACTTTCCCTCGCTATACTTGTCGAAATAGACCACCCACGAGCCATCAGCCTCGCGTAGTACGGTTGGACCTTCAGCCCAATACTTACCTGTAATAGGAGCCGAAGGTGCCGTGTAAGGGCCTTCCAATCGCTCGGCATACGACACACGTATATTCTTCTGAGGCTCAGGCGAGAGAGTCTCATCCTTTAGAAACATCACGAAGCGATCTCCATCGGGGATAATCGTTGAGTCAATCACATTGAACCCATGATCATAAAGCAGAAACGTAGGCGAGAACGACTTAAAATCTTTGGTCGTTGTGGCATACATTCTGTGGCTCAGATTATTCTCGCGCGGCTCGACAGTCTCCGCGAAGCGGCCATCAATCGTGGTCGCCCAATAGATCATATATGTGCCACTCTTCTTATCATAAGTGATCTCAGGCGCCCAGCAGTTACGCACACCCTGCTCATGCGTCATCACAGGGATAAACTTCTGCTCCGACCATGTAATCAAATCGCGACTCGAAGCGTAACCGATACCGCTTTCATGCCAACTAACCGTCCACACCATATGGAAAAGACCATCACCGCCGATGATGATACATGGGTCGCGCATCAATTTATCCTTACTTAGTTCTGGCTTTAGGAACGATTTGTCACCACGCAACGAAACCCAATTACGTCCATCCTCGCTCTTAGCCAAATGCAGACCATCTTCGCCATTTCCCTTAAAATAAGAGAACAAATATACCTCAGGCTCGCTACATCCAACCAACAGCGCTGGAAGCAACAACATCATCAAAAGCAGACCCTTTTTCATCATACTAAATATTATTTGGTAATTATTATACAAAACGACATAACTCTTAAGTTGTACCTTCTATGGAGCCGTTTACGGCGACCAAAGCCCCTGCCTGAGGCGGGGGTTGGGAGTGGGTCAGATTTGTAAATGCGGCTTCAGGCCGCAAGCTATGCCATCCAAAGAGAGATAAACTTATTGTTTGTGTCAAAAGAGATATAAGCGCCTATTATTTATGCTGATTAAATCCCTTCACCACCATTGCCTTTTCGGGCGATGCAGGACACAAATACTCACACTTACCGCAACCTATACAGAGCGCCTTCTCGATCTGCGGATAGCGCTTACGATCCACCGCCGAGCGCACCATCTTGATAGCTTCGGCAGGACAATGCTTGGCGCAGTTACCGCACTCGCGACCATCGGTCGTAATGACACAATGATCCTTACGGAAGATAGCATGCCCCAGACGAGTCATCTTCTTCTCCTCACGCCCCAACAACTTGATCGCACCCGTAGGGCACACTTCACCACAAAGGTGGCAATCATATTTACAATAACCCTTATTGAATTTCAGCGTAGGCTGCATGATACCCTGCAACCCATACTCCCATACGGCTGGTTGCAACACATGAGTCGGACATTTACTGATGCAGAGGTTGCAAGCCGTACACTTGGCATGCAGATTCTCTAAACCCTCAGCCCCAGGAGGTGCTATCGGACGAAGACCACCCTTACCGCGACCGCCACCATGACCGCCGTGACCATTTGAACCGCCACCATGAGCGCCGTGCCCGCCTTGCTCTCCATGATTACCACCAGCGCGACCTTCGGTCGATTGTTTCATTGCCTCTTCTGCCTCCTCACCTCGTCTCTGAGCCTGCATAACGGGGACAGAGACAAATGCCGCCATAGTCGAAAGAAAAGCCTTACGCGAAACACCACCTCGCTTTTCTCCCTCAGAGTTGGTTAGATTAGATGTTTTCTGCTGAGTCGAAGCGCTCCCCACGCCAAAACTGATTGCACCTTGAGCGCAATCATCCAAGCAGTCGAAACATACCACACATCGGCTTGCATCGACACGATGGTTTGCGGTATCTATCGCCTCGGCCTTGCACTTGCGGCCACAAACACCACAGGAGCTGCAACGCGAAGTATCTATATTCACCTTCAAGAGCGCAAAACGACTCACCTCGCCCAGCAAAGTGCCGACAGGACACCACGCCGTACAATAGCGGCGGCCATAGAGCCACGCCAAAAGGCCGATAATCGCCATCATCACCAACGCCACCACGAAACTGAGCCATGAAACTGTAATCGGCTCACGTCCGAAACTCTCTGGAGCCAACAGCGCCACAAAATTATTCAGCCCCTGCACCGCAGGGCGGAATCCCTCATATATAATCCTTCCGAAGATGCTATACGGGTCAACCAAAGCGACTCCCACGCCGACACCTGCCGCTACAAAGATCACAGCCGCCACAAGCACGCCATAGCGCAACCAGATATTTGGGCGGTGAAAGCTGAAACGCATCGCCGCACGCTTATCGCGCGACTTGCGCAACAAATTCACACCATCTTGCGCAACCCCCAAAGGGCAGAGTGTAGAGCAATATATTCGGCCAAAAAATAGCGTCAAAACCAAAATTCCGACCACGACACCCATGCTCACACTGAGCAGAGCAGGCACAAATTGCAGACGAGCAAGCACCACGCCCACCCATCTTAGGCCATCCACCTCAACCAAATCGGCACCCCAATCCGAAAATGTCGCAACGAGTAGCATCAAGCAGAGGCAAGAGACAACATACCTGAGCAATCTAAATATATTTCTTCTCATAAGCCTACTCTACCGATTTTAGTTGTTCTACCAATTTGTCTATGCGCTCCATCTGATGCGGAATCATTAACCCCTGCGGACACTTCGGAGAACACTCGTTGCACGCAATACAATGGTCGGCACGAGCACTCTCGGCTATGTTGTTGCGGTAGCGGTTCAGAAATATGCGTCTGCGGCGGAGATACTCCTCATCGTGTTTCGATGCGGGATTTGGCAGTGTCATATCCACCACGCACTTATTATATACTCTCAGAATCCCCGCAATATCCACCCCATAAGGGCATGGCATACAATAGAGGCAGTCGGTACAATCAATCCTGCGCCCCATCTTATAGACCTCGGCCGCACGATGCAGTAATTCGATCTGCTCCTTGCTCAGCGGCTTAAAGTCAGTGAAGGTTTGACAATTCTCCACGACATGCTCCATCAGCGTCATACCACTCAACACCGTCAGCACATAAGGATACGAAGCGCAGAATTTCAATGCCCACTCGGCTGCCGTCATCTCAGGATCACTCTCTGCGAGCAGATCCTCAACATGCGCTGGCAGATCAATCAACGATCCGCCACGTATAGGCTCCATCACGATGATTGGAATCTTGCGCTCGGCCAAACGGTTATATAATTCCTCCGAAATACGCTTCTCATCACGCCAATCGAGCCAATTCATCTGTATCTGCACAAAATCCCACTCCACAGGCAGCGCGAGCAACCACTCGAACAGTTGTAAATCGCCATGGAACGAGAATCCCAACTGTCGGATCTTCCCTTGACGCTTCTGCTCCAAAAGAAAATCCAACACCTTCTCATCTAAATATAGATTCTGGAAGACATATTGGCGACTGATGCTATGACACAGATAGTAGTCGAAATACTCCACCCCACAACGCTCCAACTGAGTAGCAAATATCTGCTTGGCCTCAGCCAACGTCTTGGCTTCGGGCGGCATCTTATCGGCCAAAAAGAAGCTCTCGCGCGGATATTGTTTCAAGATCGAGCCGATCATCGCCTCGCTTTCGCCTCTGTGGTACATCCACGCCGTATCGAAGTAATTGACTCCGCACGAGTAGGCATACTCCACCATCTTACGGGTTGGCTCCTCGTCAATTCGACCCGTATAACGATCGCCACCGATGGTCGGGAAACGCATACAGCCAAAGCCCAACATCGACACCTCATCGCCATTTTTGGGATTGCGGCGGCACGACACACGTCCTTTGACTTGGGGCACCGCCTCTGGTTCGCTCTCACGCCCCGATCTGCGGCACGCCGAGAGTCCCAATGCTCCAGCAGCCACACCCGCAGCCATGCTACCGAGCGCCTCGCGGCGAGTCATCAGATGAGAGAATATACTCTTTTTATCAGCCATATATTACTTTAAAACATCTATCAAAATATCCAAATCATCCACGCCAATCAGATCTACGCCCTCCTCGATAAACAAACGCTTAAATTGTACTGTATCGGGAGCACCCCACCAACGGAATAATTTTCCTTCGCGATGTGTACTACGAATAATCTCACGCATACGCTTCAGTTCATCGGCTGGCATTTCACCCTTACCTCGCCACTTAAACAAGGCAGAGTAGTTGTGGCTAATAACAGGCATCATACGCGAATCATATCCCTGACCAATATCGGGCACTTGGCCATCAATAAAGAGGAAGCCATTTCCACGCTCCAACACTGTCTTACGTGGAGACTTACCCGATAGAAAGACAAAGAGTGCGCCTTTTTTATACTTACCATTCTCAACACGACACAACAATTCTTGATAGGGTGCAAACACTCTCTCCAACTTTTCCAACATCTGCTCGCCATCAGATTTACAATCAATCATCAGCACGAAAGGCTTACGACCACGCTCATGTACTCGACCACGGTTCTCCTGAATAAGACGCATGATAGGCTCAACATACATCTTCTCGAAAGCTCTATCGCGTGAAGGATTCTTGGGACGGTCATGATAGACATAGAGTTCTCCATCAATATACCACAAGTCGGCCTCCACACAGTTGAAACCTCGATCGTAGGCATCCATCAACGGACGAGGGCGGTTGTAATCATTATGCGAGAAGGCATTATAGTGTACCTTCTTCTTTGATTTCTTACTCTGCGCCATTACAGGCACAACGACCATCACAAGTAAGGCAAGTATCAGGTACCGCTTCATATTACTCGTTACGCTTGCTTTCGTGTTCACGAATAAACTTCAGCATCAACGGATATGCAGGCTCACACATATTGTGACCATAACCATCCAACTCATAGAGTGTCACATCTTTATGCCCTACCAAACGCATCATACGCCACAGATAGGCATTCTCCTCATAGCGGCCCAACATCTCCAACTCTCTGTCACCCGAGAGGATCAACATCGGCGGAGCATCGGCTCTGACATGGTACATCGGAGCCATATCATCCACAATCGGTTGCTTGTCGGAGATTCCTCTCACGCGGCGCTCCTCGAAATGGGTGATTGCCTGACCGCTGAACGGAATCACACCCGCCAAGATATTGGTATCGAGGCAATACTTTGCCAAATAGCTCTTATCCAACGACACCATACTGACTAAATAGCCGCCTGCCGAGTGGCCAGCGATATAGATCTTCTCTCGACTGCCGCCATACTGCTCGACATTGTTATAGACCCACGCCACAGCTCGCGCCGCATCATCTATAATCTGCTTCACCTTCACGTGGGGCGAGAAGCGATAACCTACTCCCACCACCACAGCTCCATCGCGCAACGTAGCCGCAGGAATCTCCTTACCGCCGCCTGTCAAACCGCCGCCATGAAACCACACGATTACGGGACGATCCTTCACACCCTCCTCATAGCTTACATCCACGCGACACATCTTCTCGGCATATTCATTCTCCGCGTGATAGACGATATTATTCACTCGCTTACGCTCTGCCGCACTCAACGACACCACACACACAAGCGCCACCGCCAAAAATAGGAATCTTCTCATAAACTAAACTCTCTTTATCGCTTTCAAAAACTCTTCATGTTGCGCCCACAGCGCTTCGGTTGCAAACCAAAATTCACGTGCCTCGGTCTGCTTCGATGGGCGTTCCGAGCGGCAATCCTTCAGATAGGCCTCATCGGCCACGTGCTCTTCGGCAATAAACTCCTCCCACCACAACTTATGGCGGGTACGCAACTCCCTGAGTGCATCACGGTCCACGCCGCCACTCTTTACATAGCTCTCCCATAATTGAAGCAGGTGATACTCTGCCGTCTTAGGCGAGATGTCGAAACGTGCCGACTCCAAGCAATCCCAATCCTCGACAGCCACATAACAGAATGCAAGCATCACATTTGCCTCGAAATGATCCTCCTCATCCATGTCGGTCACGCACTCCCACAACGCGAGAGCCATCTCCAACTCTCCAATCTGCAAGTGATCGGCTGCCGAGCGGTAGATCATCTCTAACAACGCTCGCGAATTTTGATCCTCCCAATCCAGCATGATGGGGTCTTCGCCCGCGCTATCCAAGAAGTGTTGCACAGCATCGAATCGCATCTCGCACGCCGAGGCGTACTCTCCCTTACGCTCAAGCCCCTGTGTACGGCTCAGCAGCTGAGAGTAGTTCACCCCCTCGACTCGCACCACGCCACCGCTCTGCGGTTTAATTACCACTTTGGCCATCTCGCTTTAATTTGATACACATCACAATGCCAATCACGAGCGTCAACGCACCTGCTAAAGAGTATGCCATTGCCGTATTCCCCAAACCGAGGAACTGACCCGAAGTGAATACGAAGCACGACACGATATATGTCATAAATAGGGCAGGCAACAACGCAACCCAATAGTTACGGCGCTTCTGGTAGAGATAACATACGATAACCCACAGCACCACCGCTGCCAAAGTCTGGTTAGACCATGCGAAGTAACGCCAGATAATATCGAAATCGACCATTGTGATACCCACACCCACAACAAACAATGGGATGCTGATCATCAATCGGCGAGCTATACTCTTCTGCTCGATGTTGAAGATGTCGGCGATAATCAAACGTGCCGAACGGAAAGCTGTATCTCCCGAAGTGATAGGTGCTGCAACAACTCCCAACATAGCCAGGATACCTCCTACAACACCGAGTGTCGTTACCGAGATATTATTCACTGCCCAACCAGCATCGCCACCATGTTCAGCAAGTGTTGCCGCCAAGCTCTCAGGGCCGTGGAAGAATGCCATCGCGATAGCTGCCCAGATCAGAGCGATGATCGACTCGGCAATCATTGAGCCATAGAACACCTTGCGGCACTCCTTCTCGTTGTTCACGCAACGCGCCATCAAAGGTGACTGTGTAGCGTGGAAGCCCGAAATCGCACCACAAGCAATAGAGATAAACAGAGTAGGCATGATAGGCATACCCTCTTTATCGGGTTGGTAATTTTTCAGAGTATCAAATGTCAAATCTGGCACAGTATAATCGCCTGTCAGGATCACCCACAAAAGACCTACTGCCATAAAGATCAAAGCTGCGCCGAACAACGGATAGATCTTAGCAATCACCTGATCCACAGGAAGAAGCGTAGCAATGAAGTAATAGATGATAATGATTATAATCCACGCCAAACGAGGAACAGCAGGGGCGATATTGGACAAAATGCCCGCAGGCGAGAGAATAAACACCGCACCCACCAACACCAACAAAAAGATAGAGAATACACGCATCACCTGACGCACATTGCTACCCAAATAGTGACCGATGATCTCTGGCAGACTCAAACCATCGTGACGCAACACGATCACACCTGAGATATAGTCATGCATTGCTCCTATGAAAATTCCGCCCAACGTGATCCACAAAAATGCCACAGGACCGAAACATGCACCCATGATAGCACCGAAGATAGGGCCTACACCAGCGATGTTGAGCAACTGAATCAGAAATGTACGCCAACGTGGCAACGGAATATAATCCACACCGTCATACAGACGCTTAGAAGGGACTTCTGCCTTAGGATCAATCTGGCAGACATGCTCCAAGTAACGACCATAAAATACATAGGCCGCAACCAACAGAGCCAAACAAATCAAAAAAGTAATCATATTAATGAAATTTTAGTTTAAGTCAGTAACACATATCAGCCACAAACCACACATCATACTCTGAGGCCGATAACATAACGCGAATTTAATGAAAATTCCGCAAAAACGGTTAATCAACACCTATAAAACGACAAAAAAGGTTGTCCAACAAGTCTGTCGGGCAACCCAATTGCTTAAAAGTTGTATATTGCGGTAAACTATTCTATAATTCCACGCCACGATTCAGGCACCTGCACCCCGACACCGCGTTGCTTGTCGAAGCATACCATCACTGTATGGCTCTCGGCACAACACACCTCACCACGCATGATGCGTTGACAGAGCGTAAGACTTTTGTTCCCAATCTTTTCGACCTCGGTCGTCACCTCTACCTCATCGCCCAAAAATATCTGCGCCATGAAATCGGTCTTGATCGAGACCGTCACCGCAGGCAACTGCACCTCTCCGCCACTCATCCACCATAGCTGCTGAAATAGCTCGGTCTTGCCCAAATCGAAATAGATCTGTTGCGCCACATTGCTCACATGCCCGAACGAATCGACATCCGAGAAACGCATCTGAATCGGAGTCTTAATAACCAACGCCATCTCTACTGACGAATAATCTTTACCTCGCCATGCTCACCGAAGGCCATGATGGAGCTTGGCTTGCATGTAGGTTTACCCTGAAAACGAGGATTAACCACAAAATCTACACCCTCCACAATCTCGCGGCGAACCTCCTGCAAACCCTTCATCGGAGTCTGCTCGCCAGAGATGTTTGCCGAAGTGGATACAATCGGCTTACCAAAGCGGCGCAGGAGCTGATAGCAAAACTCATGTTGTGGCACACGCACACCGAGCGTACCCTCATCGGGGATCAGATTTTTAGCCACACCTACAGCGCCCTCAAGGATCAGTGTCAGAGGCTTCTCGCTCATCTCCATCACCTCGAATGCTATACCAGGAGCCTTGTTAACATACTTGACAACCATATCGGCATCGCGGCACAACACCAACATCGACTGCTTGTTTTCGCTACGCTTCAGAGCATATATTTTGGCCACCGCCTCCTCGTTTGTAGCATCACATCCGATACCCCAAACTGTATCTGTCGGGTAGAGGATCAATCCTCCCGCACGCAGCACCTCAAGTGCTGCTTGAAGTTCCTTTTCCATAATCATAATATTTATCGAAATAATATACTTTAATGTCGAAAACCGTCACTCTACCGCAGGCGTAACGCCTGTTTTATAAGTGGTAGAGTAATTCTGCTAAAGAGAGTAACAAAGCCTATTCAGCACGTCACTCCATCGAGCCGTTAGGCGATGTTTGGAGCCTCTAACCTCAATTTGCACTCTTTGTAGAGATTCCAATCCTTACTTACCTTAGGTTCGTGATGTGGAATGACAAGAAATAAAACTACAACTCTAAAGTATATAATTCCTCTATTTCTCGACAAAAATAGTGATTTTTCTTGTGAGCACTATCCTTGACTGATAGTTTTTTAGCAATACGGGTTGCTTGTTGACAATTATTTTCTTAATTTTGCGGTCAACTAAGAAAATAATAACAAAAAAGATAATTTACTATGGGAAGAGCTTTTGAGTATCGTAAAGCAAGAAAGATGAAGCGTTGGGGTCACATGGCTCGTGTCTTCACCAAGATCGGTAAGGAGATTGAGATCGCTGTTAAGGCTTCGGGTTCAGATCCTTCATCAAATACTCGCCTGCGTATCTTGATCCAGAACGCTAAGGCCGAGAATATGCCTAAGGAGAACATTGAGCGTGCCATCAAGCGTGCAACAGACAAGGACGCTGCCGATTACAAGGAGATGATCTATGAGGGATATGGTCCTCATGGTGTAGCATTCTTGGTTGAGACTGCTACCGACAACACCAACCGTACAGTTGCCAGCGTGCGTATGTACTTCAACAAGTGTGGCGGTAACTTGGGTAACTCAGGTTCTGTGGCATTCATGTTCGAGCACAAATGTATCTTCAAGTTCAAGCCTACGGAGGGTGTAGACTTCGAGGAGATGGAGTTGGAGATGATCGACTTGGGTGTTGACGAGTTCTTCCACGAGGATGGCGAGGTAACGGTGAGTGCACCTTACGAGTCATTCGGAGCAGTACAGAAGTGGATCGAGGATATGGGCTACGAGCTTGTATCTGGTGAGGGCGTTCGCATCCCTACCGACACTAAGGAGCTTACAGCAGAGCAGCGTGCCGATGTTGAGAAGTTGCAGGAGCGTTTGGAGGAGGATGATGACGTTGTAAACGTATACACCACAATGGCTGAGGCCGAGGACGAGGAGTAATCCTCCCCACACAAAAACCTAAAGAGGTTGTCCAACATATCTGTCGGGCAACCTCTTTTTTGTATGAATTTGTATAACAAGCGGGATTTTTAGGCAGTCTCCACTAAATTTCCACTAATCCATGCTTAATAGCATAAACCACCAAACTCGCCGTATTCTTCGAGCCACTCTTTTCTAAGATGTTGGCACGATGTTTATCTACCGTACGCTTCGAGATATATAATTTATCGGCAATCTCTTGAGTCGAAAGCCCCTGACATATTCCCACCAAAATCTCCACTTCACGCTCCGACAAACGATCCTCCTCGGCAATCTCCCCACCGACAGAATATGGATCCATACGCATCGAAAACGAAATCGACTCCATCAGCTGAGGACTGAAATATGTTCCTCCCTCGCTCACCGTACGCACCGCCAACAACACCTCCTCGAACTCCGAATCCTTGAGCAGAAAGCCCTTTGCCCCTGCAGCCACCATCTTGCTATAATAGGCGTTATCGCCAAACATCGAGAGCGAGATAACCTTCAACTCTGCATCTGCCGCCAAAGCTCGCTCGGTGGTCTCGGCACCGTTGATACCAGGCATCGAGTAATCCATAAAGACCACATCAGCCTCGGCCTGCATCTGCGCCTGCAAAAACTCCTCACCGCTGGCCGCCTCCAACACCACTTCAAAATCGGATTGAGACGAGAGCAGCATCTTCATTCCTCGGCGAAAGAGCGAATGATCATCCACCAAAGCTATACGAATCATCTCTTCTGATGTTTA
>CAYQFW010000001.1:0-30260 GCA_964416955.1 uncultured Ruminococcus sp. | reverse complement strand
TAAGCGGGCACTCATCACAAATACCGTCTATCTCGTCCTGAGTTTTACAAATAAGCGGATATTTGCAGTAATTATCACAGAACAATTCCCGCATAGCTTCTATACCTCTTGCGGTTCCCGACTCTGCGCTCGCTTGGAGCGCAGCGCAATCATCGACCGCGGCGCTTCCTTTTGCTCGCTGTATCTCACCCGTGAGCGCTCGCAACGTCACCTGTTCAAGCAACTTTAACCACCTTCTTCCAATTCCGAATTACAAACTATCTCACCTTCATGACAAATCTCGGTCCACATATTATTGCGAATCCACTCCTTGTTATGCTTTCTGAAATACTTAATAGCCTCACTGCCGTAAAGCCGCTTATTGTTTTCATCGTAACAATGGAAATCGGGCGGCAGCTTCACCATACGGTAGAATAAATACGGCCTACCGTTTACAGGATTACAACCTGCGCGTATGCTGTCGGTATCGATATAATAACCGGGGCGGGCCACAGGCGGCTCTTTCCACTTGATTTCGTAAATATCCTTCGGCGGTTCTTCCACGGGCTTTTTAAGATTGCGCGAACCAACCCATTTCTTTGTGAAGCCTTCGTTGTCGTTATCGTACATCGGCTGTTTAACTATGTACGCCGCAAGCGAAGAATATTCAAAGCTGTCGTACATAGGACGGCAATCGGGCGGACGTGCATCGCGTGTTGACTTAACAAACTCTTTCCAAAGAGAAGAAACCTCTTTAAATTTCTCGCCCTGCGGTAATATAACGTGATGGTGAACACCCCCGCGTTCACCCCTTGCAGTACGCTTTATGTATTTAAACTCAATTCCCCATTCTTCATAAAGTTTTCTTAACTTCCGAAGAAAGACACCAAGTTGAGCTTTAGCTGTTTTATAATCTTTTGGTCTGTTATGGTTTTCATAGTGAAAGGTCACAAACCAATCGTCAGGGATAAAGTTTTCATTTATAAGCCTTGTTAATTTTCTTATCGCAAGTTCTTCGTTATACGCTTGCATAGCTTCAGGTGTACTCTTACTTCTCTTACGGCGAGTAAGTGTATCACCGAACTTTGTAGGGTAGGTATTCTCGACATCTATCGTATTACCCGCCTTGATTATTCGTTGTCTATATACAGGTTTCATTTTTTACCTCTTTTACATCGTTTCCATCTAAAAGGCTCCTTCTTAGAGGGAGCTGTCGAACACAAAGTGTTTGACTGAGGGAGTTAAAAAATCAATCATTGTCCCAACCTAACTTCTTCTTAACTTTTAGGGATTGATTTTTTCCGTTAGTTAATACTTCTTATCAAGCGCTAAATCGGTATTTAAACCGATTTTTGCATTTTTCTTAATTTCAGTTTTATCTCCCCCCAAGTCCCCCTTGTGTAAAGGGGGAAATTAAAAGGGGGATTGTCTTTTTTCTCTATGAGCTTTGCTCATCTCAGCCGCGCCAAGCTTTGCCGCATCTACCATTTCATAAGTTATCGGTGAAAACTTGCCCCACCGTTCATCCCACTTAGATGTATCACCGCCGTTTAAAACGGCTTTAGCATATTCGTCGGCATCTTTTTCCCAAGCTTCAAGGTCTTCCCTGAAGACTTTAACCGCCAAATACATTGTTTCATATACAGGCTCTTCGCTGTGCTGCGGAAATTCCCTTTTAAACTGAACCAAAGCTTTTTTATACCTAACCTTAAAATCGTATGTATACTCATCATAAATACCTTCTTGAATACAACGCTGTAAAATAGCCTTAGTATAGCGCCAGTCAGCACCTTTTCCCGCAGTAATATCAATAGCCTTTATAATAAGGTCTACTTTTGCGCCGTGGTCAATGTAGTATCCGATATCATCTAATATCGCCCGCGACAGCATACGCCCCATTATTTCTTCATAAGCGCGAGCCGCTTTTCCTATAGCCTGTCCGCGCGGACCGTAAAAATCTGTATTCATTATATTCTTCCTTTCGCTCTCCATTGCCTCCCTCTGATTGAGGGAGGTGGGTTTTGCAAAGCAAAACTCGGAGGGAGAGACATTCTTCATTTGGCGACAATTGAAGAATTTGTATCTTACGATTTATCAAGTCCTAATATTGCGCGTACATTTATAGGCTTTCGTAAGAGCAGACAGTTTGTCCCATCTACAAAATGATGTGTACGGTGTTTACAATAACATCCGAACCTGTCATGCCATCTGCACTCATACCCCGAAAAGTTAACGTTGCGGTCAGGAAGCTCTTTGCCGGTCTTAATGCACTTACACATCACTATCACCTGGAGAGTCGATTTCAAGCTTCGGATTAGTTAAATATTTAATAATATCGCTTTTTCCATCACCTGCAGGATTATAAAATTTATACGCTGTTTCAGAATATTTATATTTTGAAACAAAATTATCATTCTCAGATAAAAGTAAATGATAATTAACCCTAGTAACTTTTTCAAAAATATGCTTATTATTATCTGCGTCATAATCCGCCCAACAGATGCACGCATATTCTGTCGCTATAATTACCGTGCCGTTAGGAAATACATATCTGTAAAACTTCAGCTCAAGCTCAGGAACTTCGTGCATAAGCTCCCAATTTTTATAATTTTCCAAAAAGCGCTCACGCTCTGCTTTATTTTTTAATTGCATCTTTATTCTCCTTTAAATCATTTTTTCAATTTCAAGGCTCCCTTGCCTAAAGGGAGCTGGCTTGCTTTCGGGCAAGACTGAGAGATTTATTTTCGCTTCTTAGCTTTTCTTGTCGCTATAACCGATTTAGCAATCAAAACACCTGTTTCTGTTAATTGTGGATTATCTTTTCGCAAACCACTGCGAGTTAACTCTAAATTTTCTGCATTTGTAACAAGCGCAAGATTTTCGGGTGCAAAATTTCTTTTGTTTCCATCCAAAAATATAACGTTACACCCTTCAGGAATAGGACCGTTAGCCTTTTCCCATATCAGCCGATGCTTTAGAACAAAATTGCTTTTATCACCTGTGTCACTTCGGCGCATTGCTATTTTCACTTTAATGTAACCGTCTTTGGAAACTCGCTCATAACCAATTGGTTTTGTATTGTGCGGAAGATTTCCTTTTTTAAATTGCGTTTCTCCCATTCGCCCAACTGTTTCAGGATGAGTACCCTTATTTGCGGGAATGTGTCCTTTTTCAAAACGACCGGTCCGCCCGGTATTAAGCTTATATCTTCCTATACTGCTTTTGATTTGACCAACTGTGATATTTTCTGAGAACCGAATGTTGAATTCTTCAGCAATCTCTTTATAACTATGCCCGGGAACAAACTCTCGCAAGAAATGTTTTTCTTCTTCGGTATATTTATGCGCTACCATTGTTCAGCCTTCTTAACCCGCTTTCGAAGATTAGCGTTTTCTTCTATAAGGTTTTTATCAGCAACCCCTAAAAGTGGCATTTCCACTTTAGTTTCAATACCGTATTCGTCAAAATGCTTCTGAGCCTGCAGCGCAAGAGCACCATTATCAATAATCGCTTTTGCAACCTTTTGTACAGTTTCACTGCGCTTAATTTCTCTTTCGAGTTCTTCGTCAGAAAGCTCGTCATCCATTACTCGTTCGATGCTTTCAAATAAATAATTATTTAAATCAGATAATGTGTTTTTCATTTTCCATCACCCACATTCTTTTCTATTTCAGGCATCTTAAAAGTTGCTCTGTGATATTCACCAATTAAAATATTGTAATCAGAACGTAGCTTCTTTAACTGCTTGTCCTTAAGGTCAATTTCTCTTCGGCAGTTTATGTAACCATTCCCAACCACCAAGAAAATAACAAACATAAAAATCAAAAATAACAGTACAATCCAAAACGCTATACCGTCTATAAAAATAAAATTATCCATCTTTCCGCTCTCCTATCCATTTCTTCTTAAATACTCGGCTAAGCCGTAAATAAATTCTGAGTTGGTAAGTTTTCCTTTAATGAAAGAAATATTAAAGCCAAAATACTTTCTTATAGCTTCGCTGTTAGCATTATCAAAAACTCTTTCAATAGCGTGACGGATTGCACGTTCAACGCGAGAAGCTTTGGTTTCAAATTCCGCCGCAATCTGCGGATATACTTCCTTAGTCATTTGAGGCCTGCCCTGTTGCAGAACAATCGCAACCGCTCTCACTAAATAATCCCGACCTTTAATAGCAAAAGGCACAGCCAACTCACTTAATATGTCATAAATCTTTTCTTCCATAATTTTTACACTTCCTATTTAATTATTATTTGACATCCGTCATAATTTGGTTTATAATATTGGTGTTGTAGGGACAGGCCTCCCGGACTGTCCGTTTTTCTTTGGCCGCTTATTGAGTCCCCACTCGTAAGCGGTCTTTTTTATGTAGGGATAGAGTCTATCCCTAATTTTTTTGCAATATCAAGGACCGTTTCAAGCCTTACGCTCATAGGATGGTTTATGGTTCGGCTCATAGTTCCCGCATCGGTACCGCAAAGCTCTGCTAAATGCTTAACGGTCCAACCTTTTTCAAGCAGCCCTATTTTTAGTTTTCTTGTTATTGTCTCCTGTCGCAAAACAGCAGGGGACTTTTTTAATGCAGGCATTTCCGCTCTCCTTTCTCGTGATTGGCTCCTTTGTGTAAAGGGAGCTGCCAGCTCAGCTGACTGAGGGATTGTATTTACTGAATATTCCCGCCGTTAACGGTAGGGAAGTGGTCTTTAGGGAACACGCCGACGTTGGTAAGTGTGATATATAACTTATGTGCCGCATCGGTAAAATGTTCGCGCTCTTCTTCGGTCTGAGCTTCACGTGCTTTCTTTGCGCAATAATCAAATTGCTCAAGCATAAATTTGTCAGCTTCTCTTTGTGTCATTACTTTTACCTCCTTCCAATTCCAAATCAAAGCATCTAACTATTGATGATAACTTTATATCTCGCATTGTCATATCAATAATTTCTTCAGCTTCAGATACTGTGCAATTATTCTCTGCTAAAATCCTTGCAATTTTACGAGCAATTTTCTTTTTTTCGTAAAATTCCGTCCCAAAATCCTTTTGTTTTTTCATAAGTGCCCACCTTATAAACGACACTCACTATCTCTTATTTTGCTCTGAGTGTTAGGGCATCCTTTATTGAACTTATAACACCTTTTACAAAATATATGGTGTGGGTCAGGTGGATAGTTTGTAGAGGTTCGCTTTTTAATAGTTAATTCAGTTTTAGGATTTTTTGTTTTTTTCATGTTTTTTATCTCCTTTAAAAATAAAATCATATAAATGGTAAAAATCAGCAAAATGTACAATATTAAAACACTATTTTCAAAATTCGAATGTTTTATGTGACATAATATTTCTTTTGTTGACAAACACCTTTGTGATTTTGTACAAAAAATAATGATATAAAAAAAGTTGCAAAATTCACAAACCGTGAATTATAATTAAAGTATAGAGCTCTTATATATAAGTTTAGAAAGGAGGGATAAGTCGTGGTGTATATGATTACCTATGACCTTAATAGCGAAGGTCAAGATTACGAAAATGTAATTAAAGCAATCAAAGATGCTTCCACAGGAGTGTGGTGTTCTTTTTGGAAATCATCTTACTTAATCAAATCAAATCTAAAAACCGCAAATGCTGTCTTTGATAAAATCAAACCATACCTTGACGGGAATGATAGTGTTTTAGTTATCGAAGTTGCAAATAACAAGCAAGGCTGGCTTTCCAAAAAGCAATGGGAATACATTGATAACTCAATCTTCGATTAATGGATTTGTAATTGATTCATCTCTTGTTAAATAATGGCCATTACTATCACAAGGTGTAAAATCACACGCTTTTAACAGTTTAATATTGATTTCAATCGCTTCGGTAAGTGCTTTTAGTTCTTCACCGGAGCGACTTGAATTTTCTGCCGCTTTTGTTAGTGATTTTAAATTTTTTTCGAGTAGCGTTTTTATTTCAGTATTTTCCATATATATCACCTCCTATTATTTTGTATTGCACATATCGTGCAATCAAGCTGTAAAAAAAATAGTTTCGACCGTACTTTCATAATATCGCGCAAGCTTTACTTTGATTTCATCACGCGGAATACGGTTCCCAGTTTCATACATAGATAATGCCGAAACACTAATTCCAACAGCCTTTGCAACTTCTTCTTGAGAAGAATTACCTCTCAAAGCGGTTAGTTTCTTTCCAATTGATATGGCATCCAATATTTTCACCTGCCTTATTCTCGATTTTCACATTTCGTGCAATGATATATTACAACACATTTGCGAATTTGTCAATACCCAATTTCACAAATCGTAAAAAATTTTTCTTGACTATTCCACGATTTGTGTATATAATGGTTACAAAGGATGTGATAATGTGAGTTCGTTCGGCAAAACTTTGCGCAACTTGAGAACTTCTAAAGATTTAACACAAACACAGCTTGCTAATGCGTTAGGTCTTGCCTTTAGTACTATAAGTATGTACGAACGTGGTGAGCGCGAGCCTGATTTCGAAATTTTGGAAGCTATAGCCGATTATTTTAATGTTTCTATAAACTATCTTCTTGGAAAAAATGATAATATATCATACGACAATATCATTCCGCTCCCGAATATGAATAAAATACCCTTGCTTGGTACAATTGCCTGCGGAGAACCTATATTAGCGCAAGAGAATATAGAATGTGAAATTGACATACCTGAAGATATAAATGCCGACTTTGCCTTGCGCTGTAGCGGAAACAGTATGATAGACGCGCGTATATTAGATGGTGATATAGTTTATATCCATCAACAGCCCACTGTAAATAATGGCGAAATTGCTGCCGTACTTATTGGCGACGAAGCAACACTTAAAAGGGTTTATATTGCTGAAAATACCGTAACTCTTGTTGCTTGTAACACAGCATATCAACCGCTCGTATACACAAACGAACAA
The DNA here is from genome assembly GCA_964416955.1 of uncultured Ruminococcus sp. Classification (GTDB taxonomy): domain Bacteria; phylum Bacillota; class Clostridia; order Oscillospirales; family Acutalibacteraceae; genus UBA737. The sequence continues at coordinate 23,364 of CAYQFW010000001.1, read as the reverse complement.
ATAAACGAAATTCGTATTCTTGGTAAAGCCGTAGGTTTTACAAGTAGAATATAAACAAAATAAAAAACCGCCTCGGTGCTGGAACACCAAGACGGAGATTGTCGGACAGAGCCGACTGCAAATGATTGGAACCCACTTGCAGTCTTATTTTAGCATATCTGTCCGGATATTTCAAGTCGCAATTTTGCGCAGAAAGGACAGATATTATGGCAAAAGCAAAACAACTGCCTTCGGGCACCTGGCGCGTTCAGGCAAAAGCAACTGTAAACGGCGAATCGGTTACACGCTCTTTTTCCGCTCCCACAGCAAAGGAAGCTGAAGCTCAGGCGGAGAAGTGGCAAAAGCGTTGTAAAATGATAGGTTCTGATTTTACCCGTATGACAGTGCGAGAAGCAATTTTAAACTACATCGAAATAAATCGTTATAGATTATCGCCCTCAACCGAGGCGGGATATAGTAGCATCGAAAGAAATAATATGGTTGACATAATTGACAAACCGTTATATACTTTGACTTGTCCGATGATACAGCATTCTATATCAACTTCATTCGAGGTCGATAAGTTATCGCCAAAATCAATTAAAAACATTTATGGTTTATTACGGACCGTATTATCGGTTTATTATCCCGATTTTATATGGGCAGTAAATTACCCCAAACAAAAACACGTTCAAAAAAGATATTTCTCCCATTCATATATTAAGAGTGTTTTTAAGGCTCTTAAAGGTACTGACTTTGAAGTTGAAAGTTATTTAGGGGTGCTTTCTATGAGAGCATCCGAAATAGCAGGTACTAAATGGGAAGATATCGATTATAAAAATAAAACGCTCCACGTATGCAGAGCGAAACTAAAAAACAAAGATAATGACTTTGTAATTGTTAATAATACCAAAACGGAGAAATCCGATAGAATAATATATTTACCCGATTATGTTTGTACTTTACTCAGCGAACGGCAAGCAAAAACAACAAGTGAATATGTTTCTACGGTCAATCCGAATAGGTATTGGCAAAAACTAAATGCCATATTAAGAAAAAATAATATTGAAGAGTTAGGTTTTCACAAACTTCGACACATTTATTCGAGTTTAACAAGTGACCTTGGCATTGACTCTCAAGTGCGCATGGAAAACGGCGGCTGGTCCAATGAGTATATTATGAACGGAACCTACCGTCATTCGCTGAGTGAAGCACAGCTTGAAGCTAATACCAAAATGAATGCCTATGTCAACAATATGGTCGGAAGTCACACGAAAAGTCACACAGATTTACGCAAACGGCTTAAATTGGTGCGGTTTGGGGCGTAACTATAAAAGTTCGATTCCCATCACCCGCTCCAATAAAAACCGACTTGGCATACAAGTCGGTTTTTCAATAGTATTTTATTTTTCTTTAAAAATATTTATGAATATATTTCTGAACACGAAAATTAAAAGTGCCAAAAACAAGAAGGTTCCTGCAACAAGGAAAAACGGAAGGTAAAATTTTCCTGCAATCAGGGTTATTACGGCAATTATAATACAACAAAGGCTCATATATTTGAGATTCTTTTTGTTATCGGGGTTGGCTGCGTCCCCTTTTTCAATGTTTTTAAGAACCTTTCGCAGATAAAAAAGCGTGAGCCCCGTAAAAGGCGCACAAGGGTAACAGGTTATCATAATCGTTGTGGCTAAACCTTCAAGTCTTCCTGTATATTCAACATACCAGGTGACAAGAAAAGGGAGAAATAAAGCCACCAAAATCAGAGCAATTAAAAATATGTCGGTTAAAAAAAGAGAAAATTTGATTGTGTTTATTTTTTTCATATTAACACCTACCGAATTTATTATACATTAAAAAAACCGATTTGTAAATGGTAAAAAGGATTTGAATGTTTTGCTTGATTTTTTGAAAAAGAGACCGATGCTTTTGGGCGCGGTAATGTCAAGTGTCATTTCGGTAATTGGTATGTATGCCGGAAGGACACTTTTTATTATTTGTATTGTTATTTTGTGTTTGATTTTTGTCATGGTTTACAAATATACCAAAGGCGAATTGGTCTTCGCGGCAATTTGTGTTTTGGCAGTCGCTGTGAGCACTTTTTTCACAACGGTTAAAATTGAAAGCACAAAAGATTATGACAAGGTGGCTTGTAACGGAGAATTTATTGTTGTGGAAACACCTGAAAATCACGGTGACTATTCGACCACAACTCTTGAAACGGTATCAAGTGATGTTCTTAACAAAGGCGATAAGATTTCGGTGGTTTATTATGACGGCACACTTGAAATCGCTGACAGAATAAAAGCGAGTTTGTCGGTTTCTTCTTTGAAAGATAATGAATTCAAGAATTATAACTATTCCAATAAAGTATATTTAAGTGCCTATATATCGGAAATTGTTGATACGGGTGAAAAGGAAGCGGTTTTGTCAGCCGTTGACCTTGCAAGGCAATATATAAAAGAAAAGATTTTCAAGCATTATAGTTTTAGGCAAGCCGCAACAATGTTAGCGCTTATTACAGGGGATAAAACTTATTTTTTAGAAGAATTTTATGAAAATGTGAAAAATGCAGGTGTGGCGCATGTGATGGTGGTATCAGGTATGCACTTGTCGGTTGTGGTATCGCTGTTTTTGTTTTTAAGCAATAAGTTTTTTCACAACCGTTATTTAAAGGCGCTTACAATCTTCATGGTCACGGTTGGTGTTACGGCGGTTTGCGGTTTTACAATGTCGATATTAAGGGCGGGCATTACATATTTGCTTTTGGCAGCGGCGCTTATTATAAACCGTGAAAGCACGCCCGAAAATACTTTGGGCTGCGCGGTGGTTGTTATTTTGGTTTCCAACCCTTTCGCAATTTTTAACGTGGGTTTTCAACTGTCGGTTTTATCCACTTTTGCAATTCTTGTAGTGGCGCTTCCTGTTTCGGAATATGTTGTCAAAAGAAAAATTGTTAAAAACAAAATGCTTTTAACCATGGTTACTTCTTGTATGATAAGTATCAGCGCGCTAATTTTCACTTCACCTATCACAATCTATAATTTTGGTTATATTTCCAATCTTTCCGTGGTTACAAATTTGCTTATCAGTGCTCCTGCAAGTGTGGCAATGATTTTGTGCATATTGGGAATATGTTTCCCTTTTGAAGAAGATTTGTTTTTCGGCTTGGGAGAAGTTGTTGTAAATTATATAAATTGGGTTATAAATTACTTTGGCAGTCTTTGTATTGCTACAACTGTTATGTCTAAATATATCGCGTTTGTTTTCTTGGCGGTAATAATTGTTGTTTTATGGGTTTTACTTGCTTGTAAAAAGCGAAAAGATGTGTTAAAATTAAATGAAATAAGAGAAGAAAAACTAAAAGAAAGGAGTAACAAAGTAAAATGGCGGTAATTTTTGAACAAGCGCTCAAAAACGAAATCAAGAACAATAATCGCAATGTCTACATTTTGTTCGGTAATGATGGCTATTTAAAAAAGATGTATGCCAAAAAAATCACCGATATGTGTGCAGAGGAAGAAGACATTTTTAATTATCAAAAATTTTCGGGCGAATGTGATTTGCAAGAAGTATATGATTCGGTTTTGCAGTTCCCTGTTATGAGTGATAAAAAATGTGTTATTTTAAGTGATTATGATTTTGAAAAATGCGCAAAATCCGATTTTGAAAAACTTTGCACCATTATAACCGATACTCCTGACAGTTGCATTTTTATTTTGCTTTACGATGTTTTGGAAATTTCGGCAAAAAAGAATACAAAACTTTCAAAGCTTATAACTTGTGCTGAAAAAAACAGCGGTGTTGCCGCACAACTTGACCACAGAACTGTTACCGACCTTATTAAAATGTTAACAAACGGCGCCGCAAAGCGAGGATGTAAAATTGACGGCGCGGTGGCAAGATATTTGGTTGAAACTTCAGGTGAAGATATCAATACTTTAAAGCACGAACTTCAAAAACTTTGTTTTTATGTCGGTAAAGGAGAAATCACAAAACAAACGGTTGATTTGGTTTGTGTAAAGACGGTTGAAGCAAGTGTTTACACCCTTTCAAAGCAGATAATTGAGTGTAATATGCCTTTGGCACTTAAAACATTGGACGAACTATTTTATCTTAAGGTTGAACCTATCATAATTTTAAGCACAATATCAGGTTTTTATGTTGATATGTACCGTACTTTTGTCGGAAAAGAACGGGCTATGACTGTTCCCGAAATCGCAAAGGAATTTGATTATAAAAACCGCGAGTTTGTGATAAGAAATGCAATGAACGATGTTAAAAAGTTTGATTTTAATAAATTTGCATTGAGTTTTGACGCTTTGCGCTCGGCCGATAAAAGCCTTAAATCTTTTTCAAAAGACGCAAGGACAGTTCTTGAACAGTTGGCGGTAAAACTTGGATATATCGCGCTTAAGGGTGAGAATCTTGATTAAACTTAATATGCCCGTCATTGTTGAGGGCAAATACGATAAAATTACCCTTGAAAATGTTGTTGATACTCTTATTATTACAACAAATGGATTCGGCATTTTTAAGGATAAGCAAAAGTGCGAGCTTATAAAGATGTTTGCGCATCGTGAGGGTGTTATTGTTCTGACAGACAGCGACTGCGCAGGAAATATGATAAGAAATCATATAAAAAACATTGTGTCAGACGGAAAGATTATAAATGTTTATGTTCCGCAGCTGAAAGGCAAGGAAAAACGAAAAAACGCCGCTTCTAAAGAGGGCTTTTTGGGCGTTGAGGGACTTTCTAAAGAAGTGCTTGCAGAAGCACTTGAAAAGAGCGGGGTAACAGCTTTTGAAACGGCTGAAAAACGCGAAAAAATAACCAAAACAGATATGTATGTAAACGGTCTTTCGGGGACGGAAAACGCTTGCGAAAATCGTAAAATATTGTTAAATTTTTTAAATTTGCCAGACAATCTTTCGGCGAATGCTACTTTAGATGTGCTTAACACGGTTTTAAGTAAAAAGGATTTTAAAAAGGCGGTGGCGCAATGCCTAAATCTTGGGGACAAAAGGTAAAAATACTTTATGTGCTTGATATTTTGCGTAAATACAGCGATGAGGAGAATCCCCTTACCGCTAACGAAATTTGCGCTCATTTGTCGGCGCATGGTATTGAAGCCGAGCGCAAGTCGGTTTATGCTGATATTGAGGCTCTCACAAACTTTGGATATGATATAATCCGTTCTTATTCGCCAAAAGGCTTTTTTCTGGCTTCAAGGGAGTTTGAAGAGGCGGAAATTTATCTTTTAAGCGACGCTGTGCGCACGGCCAAATTTATAAGCCCAAAGAAAACACGTGAACTTGTGAAAAAACTCGGTTCCATGCTTAGTCAGTCGCAACTTAAAAAAAGAGAAAAGGATATTTATTGGAGTCCTTTGCAGAAATGCGCGAACGAGGAAATTTTTTATAATATTGATACCATTTCCAAAGCAATTGGGAATAGTAAAAAGGTAAGTTTTAAGTATGTTTCGCGCGAACTTGTCGGCAGAGAGTTTGTGGACGTAGTGAAAGAGCGTGTTGTAAGCCCTTATGCGCTTACTTGGCAGGATGACCATTATTATTTGGTATGCAATTACGAAAAATATGACAACTTAATGCACTTGCGTCTTGACAGAATAAGTAAGGCGGAAATTACAAAGGACACAGCAAGGCATTTTAGCGAGGTTAGTGAATACACGGATTGTTTTGATATTGCAGATTATACAAACAAACTTTTCGGTATGTTTTCGGGTGAAATCGGCACGGTAGAACTTTGTTGTAAGCGTTCGATTGCAAAAACGGTTGCCGACCGTTTTTCAGAAAATATTTTTATAACAAATGTTACAGAGAACGAGTTTTGCTTTTCTTACGAAGCGGCAGTCAGCGAAGCGCTGGTTACTTTTATAATGAACTTTGGCGACGGTATAAAGGTTATAAAACCGCAATCTCTTAAAAATATGATTACCGAGCGTGCCAAAAAAATATCAGAAGTTTATAAAAATTAAAAATACACTTGTTAAAACCTTAAAAATTTGATACAATATTTAGGTATTTTGTCACGGGAGTTGGAACGATGAAAATTAAAGGATTTGATAACGAAAAATATATAAGCCTGCAGTCCCAGAAAATCAGGGATAGAATTGCGCAGTTCGGGGACAAACTCTATCTTGAGTTCGGCGGAAAACTTTTCGATGATTTTCACGCCGCAAGAGTACTTCCCGGGTTTGAGCCTGATGCAAAGATTAAAATGCTTCTCGAACTTAAGGAAGAATCAGAAGTAGTTATCGTTATCAATGCCGACGCTATTGAAAAGAATAAGCAACGCGGAGACCTTGGAATAACCTATGACTTGGAAACCCTTCGTTTAATTGATGCTTTCCGTCAGATAGGTCTTTATGTCGGCAGTGTAGTTATCACCTGTTATACAGGTCAGCCCTCGGCGCAGAATTTTGAAAAGCGTTTAACTTCCCTTGGAATTAAGGTTTACCGCCATTATCCGATTGCAGACTATCCGTCTAATATTCCTCTTATTGCAAGTGAAGAAGGCTTCGGTAAGAACGATTATATTAAAACTTCCCGTAAGCTTGTAATCGTTACTGCCCCCGGTCCGGGCAGCGGAAAAATGGCGACCTGCTTGTCACAACTTTATCACGAAAATAAGCGTGGTATTAAAGCTGGATATGCCAAGTTTGAAACATTCCCAATTTGGAGCATACCGCTAAAACATCCTGTAAATGTTGCTTATGAAGCCGCAACTGCCGACCTTAATGATGTTAATATGATTGACCCGTTCCATTTGGAAGCATACGGTGAAACAACGGTTAATTATAACCGAGATATTGAAATTTTTCCTGTGCTCAACTCAATTCTTGAAACAATTCTGGGCAAATCGCCCTACAAAAGTCCTACAGATATGGGTGTTAATATGGCAGGCTTTGCCATATTTGATGACAAAGCTGTGAGCGGCGCCGCAAAACAGGAAATTATCCGCCGTTATTATAACACCCTTGTAAGTGTAAGACAGGGTATGGGCGAAGTGTCAGATGTCAGTAAAATTGAACTTTTGATGAAGCAGGTTGGTGTTAGTGTTAAAGACCGTGCGGTAGTTACTGCGGCACTTAAAAAAGCCGAAGAAACTGACGGTCCTGCTGCGGCATTGCAACTTGCAAATGGTAAGATTATAACAGGCAAAACTTCAAGCCTTTTGGGTGCGTCTTCGGCGCTCATACTTAACTGTCTTAAAGAGCTTGCAGGAATACCCGATGATATTGATTTAATTGCACCCACTATTATTGAACCGATACAAAAGCTTAAGACTGAAATTCTTGGCAATCACAACCCCCGTCTTCATATTGACGAGGTGTTGGAGGCACTTTCAATTTGTGCGGTTACAAGCGATGTTGCTAAAAAGGCGCTCAGTCAGGCGCACAATCTTAAAGGACTTGAAGCTCACTCAACTGTGATACTCTCCCGCGTGGATGAAAACATCTTTAAAAAGCTGGGCGTTAATATTACTTTCGAGCCTAAATATCAAACAAAAAAACTTTACCATAATTAAGGATATTTTTAAATTGCTTCAAAAATCGTTTAAAGAAAATATTATGACACTTTCCAAATCGGGAAGTGTCATTTCTTTTTTAAAGTAAATATTTACCATAAAGTGTAAAATGTTACAGGTGTGATGGCAAAAAATACAAGTGAATGGGAAGGTTGCAAATAACATCTAGGAAAGTTACACCTGTTATTAAGAAAAGTAGGTTTACACTTGGAAAAGTGTCGTGGTATAATTACGATGTAAAAAAGTATATACAATTATACTTTACATATAACTTAACAATATTAAAGGAGTTAGAAAATGTTAAAAGCAAACTTTTTCCGGAAATCGAACACCCATACTTTAAAATATCGTGTGATTGCAATAATGCTGGTGGTTGTTTTATTGGCCTTTTCGGGTTGCTCGCCGAAAGATGAAAATTCTTCTGTGATTTCGGGTTCGTCAAGTGAACAGTCACAGAGCGGTTCTTCGTCGTCAAGTGAAGCATCACAGACCTCTTCTGATTCTGCTTCTGTGAGTGACAGCAGTGCAGCCTCTAAGACTGAAACCGATTCTTCGGAAAATAAATCGGAAGTGGCAATGACATCAAGCTTTTTTAGTGAGAGTAACGCAAGTGTTGCTGTAGATGCCGGTATTGAAGAAGGTAATATAAGGACAGATGCTCTTGAGGTTAAGCGCGAAAGATATCCCGCTAACTTGGCTTACGGTTATAAGGGCTATGCCGATAAGGAAGCAGACGCTTTGCGTGAAGAAATTTTAAATACTCCTAACACTTTGGACTTGGTTGACGAAAACGGTGAAAAAGTCTATAAGATTGAGGGTGACATTTTCTATATTTCACCTGGCGGAAATAACGATAACGACGGTCTTTCCCCTGAAACTGCAATAAAGACAATAGATGCTTTGGGAAGTCTTCAACTAAAAAAAGGTGATGCTGTTTTATTTGAAAGAGACTCTCTTTACCGTATTTACGAAAGATTTTATCTAAAAGAAGGCGTTTTGTACGGTTCTTACGGCGAGGGTGAAAAGCCGCTTATTGTAGGTTCTCCTAAGAACTATGCAACTGTGAATTGGAAACCCGCTCAAAAACGGAATGTATGGGTTACCGAGTATCAGTATAATATGCCTGTCGGAGCCTTTTTCAATCAGGGTGAAGAAATTGGATATTTAAAGATGGGTTTGCGCGACCTCACAAATAATACATATTTTTATTTTGACGAAGAATACGCCAAGCTTTATCTCTATTGTGATAAGGGCAACCCTGCAGATGTTTATGAATCGATAGAATTCACTCAAAACCAAACTGATATCTGGGTCCCCATCGGTGTTGATAATATAACAGTCGATAATATTGCCATAAGATACACGACTTGTGGTATTGGTACTAACTTTATGAATACTGGTATAACTGTTACTAACTGTGAAATCGGTTTTACAGGTGGCGGCGGTTCTGACCCGACACGCTTGCGCGCAGGTAACGGTATAGGTACCTGGTCGGGTGGTGCAGAAATGTATGTAAGACACAACTGGATTTATCAGACCTTTGATAGCGCAATTTCTCCTCAAGGTAATTCGGGTAAATATTATCTTTATGATAATTTGGAATACACCGATAATCTTCTTGAATTTAATAATGCGGATATTGAATGGTGGTCACACGCTCACACCGGTGACGACGGAGAAGTCACTTGGTCAAGATTTGTAAACTTCAAGATGGAAAATAATATTATGAGATTTACTTCTCTTGGTTGGGGTACCCGTGCAGACGATGGCGGTATTCGCGGTATCGAGGGCGTTTGGTATGGCAATACAGGTGAAAATTATCTTGAAGGTGTTACCTTTAAAAACAATATTATAGACTGCCCAGGCCGTCAGATATTCAACTTTACTGTTGAGACTCAGGAGCAACGCGATGCAATGGAGTTTTCGGGCAACACTTATTATGTAAAAAACTCCTTCCGTAAAGATGACGTCCGTATGGTCTACGGTTGGTCAAAATATGTGGACGGTGTTGTGAAAAGTTACTATGGCACCGATGCTAAATCTACAAAAGAGGCTATTCTTTTAGTTGACCCTACGGCAAAGGTTTATTGGTATGAGTAAAAACTTTGCATTATTAAGAGGTGAGTTTATGAAAAGTAAAATTTATAAGTTGCTGAGCATTTTATTGACAGTAATGATTGTTTTCACCTCCTGTGTTATTGCAGTGGGTGTTCAGGCTAATTCCGGAACAAGCGGAATAACAAAAGAATATTTTGTTAAAATGGGTTCAAGTGGTACAGGAACTGAAGATGCACCGTTTGGCAATATCGGTGCGGCCGTAACAAAGGCTGTCAGTGATAGTTATACCACAGGTGATACTGTTGCGGTAACAATTCTTGATGATGGAAACGACGGTGCAGATACAATTGATTGGGGAACATTCCCTGAATCTTACGCTTTCAATTTGAAGGTGCAAACTGCTTCAGGTGCAACTGCGGCTAATATTAGTCTGCCAGACAAGGCCTGTTTTGCAAGTGATATAGAGTTTGCTAATGTTAATGTTAATGCGGGTGGCAGTTGGCCTGCCAGAAAGGTTTATTTCGGTGGACATAATATTGTGTTCGGAGCGGATACAACCCTTAGTTCCGACTATGTAACATACGGCAAAGAAAGTGGAAATGTCAATTTTTCTGCACAAAAGGTTCAACTTAAAGGTGCATTAAAGGGCACTACATATATTTATTTAACTAATGAAGTAAATGGTAATGTAGTAAGAAATGAGGACGTTTTCTTAAAACTTAACAGTTCTAACGGTGTGGTTACACTCGGTTCGAATTACGGCACAACAAAGTATGAAGGCAATGTAAATTTTGATTTAACAGGTGTAGGTTCGGTTAAGCTGCAAGATTTTGGCAATGCGGGAGGATGGACAATAGATGGCGCGTTGCAAATATTGTACAAAGAGGGGCTTTCTATAACAAATGAAAGTTTACTCACAACCTACGCGCCTGCAGGTGGAATTTATAAAATTGTTAACGATACAGGTTTGGCTAATTTTATCGAATTTGTACCAGGTACTGCAGGCAAATATAAAATTATTGCAGACACCGAAGTTTATAATTTCACAGTAGAACAAAATGGCGATAAAGTAGATGGGGCTATAGTTAAAGAAGGCGGTTCTACTTACATAGAACTTGATAGTGCAGGCACTTATACTATTAAAGCTACAAAAGCGCCCGCAACAAAAGAGCTTTTTGTAAAAGCAGGTGCTACAGGTGGCGAAGGAACTCAAGATGCTCCCTTTGGTACTATTGGTAAAGCAGTAACCTATGCAGTTGACAATGGCTATATTGCGGGCGATAAGGTTACTGTTACAATAATTGATGATGAAGCAGTAGAGGGCGGAGATACAGTTGACTGGGGTACATTCCCCATAAGTTATACCTTCGCTTTGAAGGTGCAAACTGCTTTGGGTTCACCTGCGGCTACAACCAATTTGCCTGATAAGGCTTGTTTGGGCGGTGATACCGAATTTGCTAATATTACGGTTAATGCAGGCGGAGCTTGGCCTGCCAGAAAGGTGTACTTCGGCGGAAACGATATTACTTTTAAAGCAGATGCCGCACTTAATACGGATTATGTAATTTACGGTAGAGAAAGCGGTAATGCCGAATACGGAGCACAAAAGGTTATAATTGATGGCACTCTAACAACCGGTACTACTTATATCTATTTAACCAATGAGAAAGGTGCAGTTACATTTAGCGGTGACCTTACCACAAAAATCAACAGTCCTAATGCCGTAATTTCGCCAAGTGCAAATAGCGGTACAACAACCTACAAAAATGTAAATATTGATTTTGGCGATATTACTACTACCAAATTCCATAAATTTGACGGAAACTTTGCTATAAACGGCGCTTTGCAGATGCTTTGCGAAGAGGGTCTTGTTATAACAAATGAAAGTATATTTACTACCAACGCTCCCACTAAGGGTATTTATAAAATAACAGATGCAATCGGACTTAAGGAATTGATTGAGTTTGTTCCCGATGTGGCTGGTAAATATAAGCTTCTTGTCGATACCAACAGATTTACAGTTACAGTTAAAGACGGCCAAGGTACAGAATATCCCTTGCAGACTATGGGTAGTGAAAAATATATCGAGCTTCCTGCAACAGGCGGCGGAGCATTTACCATTACCGCACAAAAAACAGCCGAAACAAAGGAATATTATGTGTCGGCAGACGGTAAATCAGATAATCCCGGCACTGAAGCCAAGCCTTTTCTTACAATAGCTGATGCTGTAAAAGAGGCAAATAACAACGGTATTACAAAGGGTGATACTGTGATTGTTATTGTTAAAGGTGATGCGCAGGTTAATTGGGGTGCAGTTTCCTCACACAGCTTTGAAATAACTGTAAAATCCGAATCTGACCAAATGCAAGCGAGTGTTGTGATGGCGGATAATACTGTTTTAAGCGGTGATACTGTATTTGAAAATATAAAGCTCACAGCGAAAGGCTTGTGTTTTAATGACCACGATGTAACCTTTGATGTGGGAACAGAATATTCGGTAGAGTATCCTGCATTTGGTACTTCGAGAACACCGAGCACGGTAAACGGACAAACAGTAATATATCGCGGTGAAGTATATGCTCCATATACTAAGATAACAAATGATTCTACCGGTGAAAAAATATATACAGACGATGTCAATATTATTGTTGATAATCAGGAAACTCAACTTGGTTTATACCTGAAGTCAAATCACGGCGCAACAAAATATGAGGAAAACGCTAATCTTAATATCGATATTAAAAAAGCCAAGGCTGTAAGATTTATTGATGCAGGCGGTTCAATTGAACACAAGGGTGCTATACAAATTATGTATAAACAGGGATTACAGTTGAACGGTAAAGATTTAATATCTGCGGCTAATCCTGAAAAAGGGGTTTACTGGATTGTTAATAATTCAGGTTATGACGATTTACTTGGGTTTACCGAAACGGTTGGTAAGTATAAAGTAAATTCCGAATATGATGTTATTGCGGTTTCGAAATCTGATTCCAGCGAAGTTAAAGCCAAAAACGGTTACTTGACATTTGATAAACCCGGCGAGTATGTTGTACGTGTTGACAGACCTGTAATTGCAAAGGATTATTATGTAAGCGCCGACGGTATCTCGGTTGTGGCTGGCACGCGTCCAAAAACAGCGGGTACAAAAGCAAACCCTGTTAAAACTATCGCTGATGCGACAAGACTTATTGCGCAAGACCCGTTGGGAAGTTTGGATACAGCGAACATTATGGTTGCAACCGATCAAGAGGTTGAATGGGGTGAGGATGCTGTAAACTGCGCACCTGCATTAGTCATTAAGTCGGCAGAACAACCGAAAACAGCAACTGTTGTATCTTCCAAGGGCATTGTGTTCGCAGGTAATACACGGCTTGAGTCTGTAATATTGGTACAGAAAAATATGAATGCCGGTGTTGGATTTGGACATTACAATGTTGTTATAGATTCAAATTCTACTATATCAACCAACTATATAAATATAGGCGGTGTTACTTCTCCAGGTACAGTTACCGAACCTCAGAATATAGAGGTTTACGGTTTGATTTCTGCCATGGAATTTAAGCTTGCTACAGGCTATGGTAACACAACCTATGATAATAAGATAAATATAATTGTTGATAATGCCGAAACCTCGTTAAATGTTAAATTGGGTGCGCGTTCCGGAACAACAACCACCTATAACGGCGATATTTATATCAATGTTAAAAACGCTAAAGCAATCAGCTTTGACAAACTTATTGCCGATGCAACGGTAAATGTGGGCGGCACAATTCAGTTGATAGTAAATAAAGATGTTAGTGTTACACAAGCTGTTAAAACCAACTTTAATAAAATTGAAGCGGGCGGCGGAAAATGGTATATTACCAATTACTCTTCTACCCCTGATTTGATTTCTTTTGGTGACGAAGTAGGTACATTTAATATCAAGGATAATAAAAAAGCTTATGTTCGCCAATATGATGTTAAAAAAATGGATACATTTGAAGGCGGCAAGGTGATACTTTCCAGCGGTGAATATGTTATTTCGGACGAGGAAATACCGTATTTAAGCAGCGATTTGCATAAAATGCTTTATTTCCGCAATTCCGGACATTTGCAAAATTTATATGTAAGAGTTCCGGTAACTCCCGGAGAAACTTACCGTATGGAGTACAGCGTCTGGTCTTCGCGTTACGAGGATTTAAACCCTGTCGTTATGCAAAACGGTGACTATCGTTGGGCGCTTGGTACTGTAGAAATTATTTCGGAAGAAAAGGTTAATAATTATTACAAGGTAGTTTGCGAAATAACAGTTCCCGAAGAATACTCTTATCCGACAGCTTTCTTTGGAATAGAAATGTTCCCGTTTGATGAGGGCTATTTATTTGATGTTTCAGTCTACAATAAAAATGACAAGAAAAAGACTAATATAATGCCTAATAATAATTTACACAGCGGACTTGATTACTGGGCAGTAGGTTATGAATTCTGGGGAGCAATTTTCACAGGTGATAATGGCGGCACAGGTAGGCTTGAATTTAACGGTAATACAAAACTTAAGGTTGTTAACTTTAGTATAGATACCATTCAAGAGCTTATCGACGCTTGTTCGCCCAACGACGGTAAGTGGTGGACTGATGATCAGGTTAAGGAAGACGAAATTTACACAGCATATGCAGGCGAGGTAAAGGGAACACTTAAGGATACAAACGGAAATCCCGTTGCAAACCATAAGGTGCAATTGATTTCTTCTCTCCAAACATATACAGCCATAACTGATTCAAAAGGCAATTTCACCTTTAAGGATAAGATTGTTATTGGATATTATGAGCTTTATGTTATAACCGAAAGAGGAAAAAATATTCAAACAGGATACGCTACATTTATTGAAGAAGCGGACAAAGTAACCTTTAATTTGGTTATAAGCTATGGTGATTCACAATCTCAGCAGGATAGCAATTCTGACGGTGTGTCGGATGTTAAGGATGGAATAACTGTTGAAGGCGGCGAGCGTGTAGAAGAGATTGTGCCAAGCGGAAACCTTTTCGGTACAGTTTATACACCTTATCTTGAAACCGTTTCGGGTGTAAGAATTTATATCGAGGGTATCAACGGTCAGGTTACTACCAATGAAAACGGTGAGTTTGGATTTGGTAATTTACCTGTTGGAACATACAGACTTTACACTGTTCTTTCCGACGGTTCTGAGTACACATTCAGAGAAGTTGAGATTTTTGAAAATTCTGATACTAATGTAAAACTTAAGTATGATCCGCCAAAAACCATCAACGCTGATGGCGCTAACGACGGCTGGGTTATCTGGGTTATAGTGGCTTCTGTTGTAGCTTTAATTGTTATCGCAGGCTTGATTTTGGTTCTTATTTTTAAAAAGAAAAAAGATAATGTAACTAACTGATTTTAAAAGGACTGTCGCAAGGCAGTCCTTTTATTATGGTGTAAAATGGTTTGTTTTTTGTATATATTTAACAAATTTGGGTGAAAAAATTATAATTTGGTCTTTTAATTTTAACAAAATTCACTTGAAAAAGACATTTTTAACTGATATAATGAGTAATATAAAGAAAATAGTGGGAGTGATATTTTTTGAAAAGCAAAAAATGTGTCGCAATGCTTTTGGCGGGTGGACAGGGCAGCCGTTTAGGAGTGCTTACAAGTAAAATTGCAAAGCCTGCTGTTCCTTACGGCGGAAAGTATAGAATTATAGATTTTCCGCTTTCTAACTGTACCAATTCGGGTATCGATACAGTTGGTATTCTCACGCAGTATAAACCGCTCGAGCTTAATGATTATGTGGCTTCGGGTAAACCTTGGGACCTTAACCGTACCGACGGCGGTGTGCATATTTTGCCCCCTTACCATACCGCGCAGGGTGGAAATTGGTATAAAGGTACTGCTAATGCGATTTATCAGAACCTTGAGTTCTTAGAACGCTACAACCCCGAATATGTGCTTATCCTTTCGGGTGACCATATTTATAAGATGGATTATTCGGATATGCTTAATCAGCATATTGAAACGGGTGCAGACTGCACAATTGCAGTTTTAGATGTGTCTTTGGAAGAAGCTTCCCGTTTTGGCATTATGAATGCCCGCGAAGACGGAACAATTTATGAATTTGAGGAAAAGCCAAAGGTTCCGAAGAGCACTCTCGCTTCAATGGGTATTTACATATTTACTTGGGAAAAATTGCGTTATTACCTTACCGAAGACGAAAAGAACCCCGATTCTTCTAACGACTTCGGCAAAAATATTATTCCTATGATGCTTGGTGACAATCAGCTTTTGAAGGTTTACCGCTTTAACGATTATTGGAAAGACGTTGGAACGGTTGATTCTCTCTGGGAAGCAAACTTAGACCTTTTGAATCCCAAAATCAACCTTAACTTAGCCGATAAAAATTGGAAGATTTATTCTAAAAGTACGGGTATGCCTCCGCAGTATATTTCAACCGAAGCAGTTGTGGAAAATTCGCTTGTTACCGATGGCTGTGAAATTTATGGTAAGGTTGACTATTCCGTTCTCTTCAAAAATGTAACGGTTGAAGAGGGCGCACAGGTGCTTTATTCACTTGTGATGCCGGGCGCAGTTATAAAAAGCGGAGCCAAAGTTCAGTATAGCATAATTGCTGAAAACAGCATTATTGAAGAAGGCGCTATTGTGGGTGAAGAACCTAATGCCACAGGGGATGAAAACTGGGGTATTGCTGTTATAGGTGATAATCTTACAGTTGGCAAAAATGCCGTCGTTACAGCCAGTAAAATGATTACAGAAAATGTTGAGGAGGGCGAAACTATATGAGAACATCAGCAGTAGCAGGTTTGATTTTTGCAAATTCTGACGATAAACTTAAAAAATTAACTGCCAATCGTTCAATGGCTTCTGTGCCCTTTGGTGCGAGATATCGCATTGTTGATTTCGCGCTTTCCAACCTTGTTAATACAGGTGTAACTTCGGTTGGCATTATTACAAGAGAAAATTACCGTTCGCTTATGGATCATGTTGGCAACGGAATTTCTTGGGACCTTGACCGTAAAAACGGCGGTGTATACTTTATCCCGCCTTACTACAAGCGTGGCGTTAAGCGTTTTGTGGGTACAGTTTCGGCAATAGCCGGCTCGACTGATTATATCGAAAAATGCGGTGCTGAGTATATCGTGCTCTACGATTCTCACGTAATCGCTAATATCGATTTAAAAGCCGCTTTAAAACAGCATAAAGATAATGGTGCAGATATCACAGTTGTATATCATAATGGCGTTTTGCCCGAAAAATCTGCAGAAAAAATGATTTTGTCGCTTGACGCACAAGACCGCGTTAAAGAAATTACCTTTAGCGAAGAAGAACAGGAAACTTCTTTTGGTATCGGTGTTAGTATTATCGGCAAAGACCTGCTTTTAAAACTTGCAACCGAAGCCGACGAAGACGGACTTACAAGCTTTGCGCGGGAAGTTATTTCCAAAAAGACTAAAGAGCTTAAAATTTACGGTTTTGAGCATAGTGAATATGTTGCTGTTATGGATAACACAGCTACATACTATGAAGAGAGTATGGCTTTGCTCGATAGCAAGGTCAGAAAACAGCTTTTCAACAAAAAACGCCCGATATTTACCAAGGTGCGCGACGGTATGCCTACACGCTATGGTGTTTCGGCAGAGGTTAAGAACTGTATAATTGGTGATGACTGTGTGATTGAGGGTACTGTTAAAAATAGTATTTTGTTTCGCGGTGTAAAGGTTGAAAAGGGCGCGATTGTTGAAAACTGCATTATAATGCAAGAAGGTGTTGTTGGCGAAAATGCTACCATTAGTAATGTAATCGCCGATAAAAACGCCGTTATTGATAAAGGCATAGTTTTAAAAGGAACCGAAGAAAGACTTTGCTTTATAGATAAAAACCAAATACTTTAGGAGAAAAATATGAAAGTTTTATTTGCTTCAAGTGAAGCTTACCCCTATGCCTGCTCGGGCGGGCTTGCCGACGTTGCGGGCGCACTCCCGAAAGCGCTTCGCAAAAGATTTGTCGGTTGCCGCATAATTTTGCCGCTTTACGCTACGATTTCCGAGGAAATGCGCAAAACGATGACCTTTGTTTGTAATATAACCGTTCCTGTTGCCTGGAGAAGACAGTATTGCGGTGTGTTTGAAGCCCATCTTGACGGCGTTATCTATTATTTCATTGATAACCAGTATTACTTTAACCGCGAAGGACTTTACGGTTATTATGACGACGCCGAGCGTTATGCCTTTTTCTCTCGCGCGGTGTTAGAGGTGATTCCGCATATTGGCTTTAAGCCTGATGTTATCCACTGTAATGATTGGCAAACCGCTTTAATTCCTGTTTACTTAAATGCTTTTTATAAGCAAAATGAAGCGTATAAGGATATCAAAACAGTTTATACAATTCACAATATTCAGTATCAGGGTAAATACGGTGACGAACTTTACGGTGATGTTTTAGGCTTGCCAGAAGATAACAAGAGCATAATGGAATATGACGGCTGCATAAACTTAATGAAGGGCGGTATTCAGTGCGCGGATAAAATCACCACTGTGTCTCCGACCTATTCAAAGGAAATACTCGACCCATTCTATTCACACGGTCTTGATAGTATTCTTAAAAACTTTACAGATAAACTTTCGGGCATAGTAAACGGTATTGATGTTGATGTTTATAATCCTGAAACCGACCCGCTTATTTATAAAAATTACGGTATGGAGAGCCTTGATAAAAAGGCTGAAAACAAGAAAAAGCTTCAAAAAGAGGTCGGACTTCCCGAAAGAGAAGATGTCGCGCTTATCGGTATGGTAACCCGCCTTGTAAAGCATAAGGGGCTTGACCTTGTGAAATGTGTTTTTGAGGAAATTGTTGCTAAAGATGTTCAGGTTGTCATTCTTGGTTCAGGCGAATACGAGTTTGAAAGTTTCTTCAGCGAAATGGCAAGTAAATATCCTGAAAAGGTAAGTGTTGTTTTGGGCTTTAAGCCAAAGCTTGCTCACTGCATCTACGCGGGAGCGGATATTTTCTTAATGCCAAGCCTTAGCGAGCCTTGCGGTCTGGCGCAGATGGTGGCTTTGCGCTATGGCACAATTCCGATTGTCCGTAAAACAGGCGGTCTTAACGATACCATTTTTGACAGCGGTGACGGTAAGGGTAACGGCTTCACCTTTGCAAGCTATAATGCTCACGATATGCTGACTGCCGTTTGGCGCTCGCTTGAAGGCTATAGCGACAAAGACGGTTGGACAATTCTCCAAAAACGCGCTATGGGTTGCGACAACAGTTGGAAAACCTCGGCTAATGCATATATAAGACTTTATAAAGAAATTTTAGGAAAATAAATGTAAAAAAGGGTTGCTAATTATTAGTAACCCTTTTATAATATTTTTGGAAGGTGAGTATTTTATGCTTGATATTATAAAATCAGTTATTCTTGGTATTATTGAAGGTATTACTGAATGGCTACCCATTAGCAGTACGGGGCATTTGATTATTGCTGATGAATTTATAAAGCTTAATATGTCGGCTGAATTTATGGAAATGTTTAATGTTGTTATCCAACTTGGTGCAATTTTAGCGGTTGTGGTAATTTATTTTAAACAAATGTGGCCTTTTTCTTCGAAAAAAGAAGACCATTACATAAAAAAAGAAGCCTTTTCAATGTGGTTTAAGGTTATTGTGGCAATTCTGCCTGCCGCGATAATCGGCATCCCGCTTGACGATTTTTTTGAAGAAAAGTTCCATAATTATATTGTGGTAGCTTTAGCGCTCATAGTTTACGGTATCGCGTTTATATGGATAGAAAAGCGTAATAAAAAACTTGTGCCTAAGGTTAACAACATTTCGGAAATTACTTATAAAACTGCATTTTTAATCGGTTGTTTTCAGGCATTGTCTTTAATCCCGGGCACTTCAAGGAGCGGTTCTACAATTTTAGGCGCTATTTTAATCGGGGTTTCGCGTGTTGCGGCGGCAGAGTTCAGTTTTTATATGGCTGTACCCGTAATGTTCGGCGCAAGCGCTATAAAACTTTTGAAATTTGGGTTTAATTTTACAAGCACCGAAATGGTGATTTTGCTTGTTGGTATGATTACAGCTTTTGTTGTGTCGGTTGTTGCAATAAAATTCCTTATGAGCTATATTAAAAAGCGCGATTTTGCTGCTTTCGGTTACTACCGTATAGTTTTGGGTGTAATTGTTTTGCTTTACTTTGTTTTAAAATAGGAGAATTAAAATGAAAGTTTTGAAGGTACAGTTAAAGGATTATTTTGAGTTCCTGGGTGAAAACGGAGCTGACCCGACGCTTGATATCTATTTGCCCGACGATGTTATGAACCGTACCGATTATAAGCGTCCTTGCGTGCTTATTTGTCCGGGCGGCGGCTATAGGGAGTGTTCTCCGCGCGAGGCAGAACCTATTGCGCTTGAATTTTTGCCCGAAGGATTTAATGCTTTTGTACTGACCTACACCTGCGCTCCTGCAAAATTCCCTACCCAAATCCGCGAGGTTGCCGCCGCAATAGAGCTTATTTATAAAAATGCTGAAGAATGGCTTTGCGATACTGAAAAAATCTCAATTATGGGATTCTCGGCAGGCGGACATCTGGCTGGGCATTACAGCACTATGTTCGATTGTAAAGAAGTTCGTGAAATTTTCTCCGAAAGTAAGGCTCCCGCGGCTTCGTTGCTTTGTTATCCCGTAATTACTTCCCAAGAGGGCAAGTGCCATAAGGGAAGTTTTGAAAATCTCGTGGGTCATTATCCTTTAAGTGAAAGTGAAAAGAATTATTTCAGCCTTGAATATTGCGTAAAAGAAAACACCCCGCCCGCTTTTATATGGCATACTGCCGAAGACGGCGTGGTGCCTGTATATTCAAGTCTTGCGTATGCAAATGCTTTGAGTGAATATAAAATTCCCTTTGAGCTTCGTGTTTTCCCGTTCGGTCATCACGGTCTTTCGACTTGTGACAAAAGAACTATTGACAATATAATCCCTGCGTATGAACATAACCGTGTTTGGATAAAAGAAGCAATAGATTGGCTTAAATATATGAATATAGCATAAAAAATAACCCATGGAAATTTTTCCGTGGGTTTAATTCCGCATTACGCATTAAAAAATTTTCCGCTCAACCGTATCGTGCTTTGATGATAACCTAGCGAAAGCCAGGGTGGGTGCCCGCCGCACAGCTTCGCGCTCCCTTCTTCCGAACTCGGCACCGCCGCGGGAGGTCTGCAAGCCCACTGCACGAGAAAAGGCCCCGAAATAAAAGTTGTAGGGTTATATAAAGCACGACACGGTAGAACGGAAAATAAATAATCTTTTTCCGTTTTATTTTGCCTTGCTATTTTCGGAGTACTTGTTGTACGCCTTCAATAGCTCGGCTTCCTAAAACGAAAAAATCTTTATTCATTTTAGGAGTAATCTTTTTGTGTTTCGCATTGTTTCAAGTTGAAATACATTACACTCTTATTATATCACAAATTTTAAAATTTTCAATATTCCTTGACATACAAATTTTGGAGTGGTAAAATTGTGTTGCTTAAGCAAAGGCTTTTGGTGACAAATATTTTTGTTTGTCTTAAATTGGAATAGAGGTGCAATTCCTCTGCGAACTCGTCGCCGTAATTTGCGTTAAAGTTCTTCACTATGTCACTGCGTTTGCGGGAAGACGAAGAACCCGAGAGCTCCCGAAACTCTCGCGCGATAAGTCGGAATACTCGCCAAAAGCTGTCGGTACAAATGTGTCACGAGTAATTGACGGTGTATTTAGCTTCAGGAACCTTTATTTTGTATTGTGGTATTCTGTTTATAATTGCATCTCCTTTTGTATTGACGCTTAGGACGACAATACAAAGGAGTTTTTTAAATGAAAAAGAAAGGTCTGATTATTGCACTGTCAGTAATTTTGGTAGCTATTATTGCTGTGTTTGGTGTGCTGCTCGCAAAAGGGGAGCTCGATTTCCAAAAAGGCAATAAGAATATAACCGTTACGGTAGTGTATGAAGACAAAACTGAGAAGGAATTTGAAATTTTTACCGATGCCGAAAATTTGGGAGATGCTTTGTTTGAGAAGAAACTTGTACCCGAAACAGAACACACCACAGGATTTTATAGTACGGTTGACGGTGTTCGCGCCGACTATATGCTTGACAAAGCGTGGTGGTGTTTCACAAAAGGCGGCGAAATGACAACAGTTGGCGCAAATGAGTTGCCGATAGTGGATGGTGATGAATTTGAAATCACACACACGCCGGCATAATCTGCGCGAAATTTTAATTTTAACGCTTTTGGGCGTTTTGATGTATGTTTCGCAGATTATAATGTCTTCGCTGCCTAATATTGAATTGGTTTCATTTTTAATAATTCTTACCGCGCGAAAATTCGGAGTAAAATCACTTGCAAGTGTTTATATCTTTGTGGGCTTAGAAGTTCTGACCTACGGATTAGAGGTTTGGGTGATAGGCTATCTTTATGTATGGGCGGTTTTGGTGCTTATAATTTGCCTTGTGCGAAAAATTGAAAGCCGCATACTTTTTACTCTGATTTCGGGAATTTTCGGGCTATTATTTGGCACACTTTGTTCTATGCCCTATTTTTTTATAGGTGGTATCGGCTATGGTATAAGCTGGATAATAAGCGGTATAGGATTTGATTTGTTGCATTGTTTTGGCAATCTTTTGTTGACATTTTTGCTTTACAAACCTATATCAAAGGCTTTCGAAAAGGTGTTATAAAGCGAAATTCTCTTGGCGGTAGAGTTGTGCTTTCAACTCTACCGCTTTGGTTTTTTCGGTAGAGAAAATAAAAGAGTTTTTAGATTGATTGTATTGCTTTAATCTTGTATAATTGGAACAGTAATTTTGAAAGGTGATATAAATGGCTTATAAAATTATAACTGATTCTTGCGCAAATCTCACCGACGAGCAGATTGCGCAGTACAGCGTGGAAATACTTTCTTTGAAATACTATATCGGCGACACCGGTTTTGACAGTTATGTCAAAGGTAAAAAGATTGACTATAGCAATGCTTATCGTATTTTACGCGAAAAAGGAAAAATCACAACCTCTCTTGCAAACCGCGAAGATTGCGATAAAACAATCTTACCTGTTCTGGAAGACGGATACGATGTTTTGGTTTTGGCATTTTCTTCGGGCCTTTCTGGTACATATCAAAATATTGTAAATTCAGCAGAAGATTACAAAGAAATGTTTCCCGACCGTAAAATCATTGTTATTGATACACTTTGCGCTTCAATGGGTGAAGGTTTGCTTGTTCATTATGCTGTTAAAATGAAAACTGAAGGAAAAACAATGGAGGAAGTTGCCGAGTGGGTTGAAGCAAATAAACTTAAAATTTGCCATACATTTACTCTTGATGACCTTTTCTTCTTAAAGCGCGGCGGACGTCTTTCGGGCACAAGTGCAGTTTTCGGTTCACTTATGAATATCAAACCTTTAATGCATGTTGCAAATGACGGTAAACTTTATGTTACGGGTAAAGCCCGAGGCAGAAAGGCTGCTATAAATCATCTTGTTGAATCGGTCGGCGAAAAGGGTGTTGATATTAAAAACCAAGATATTTTTATAGTTCACGGTGACTGTCAAGATGAAGCAAAGATTATCGGAGAAGAAGTTAAAAAGCGTTACGGAGTAAAAAATATTGTGTATAACTGTTTAGACCCCGTAATCGTTTCACACTCCGGCCCCGGAACATTGGCAATATTCTTTATCGGTAAAGAAAGATAAAACACAAACTCCCTTCGAGGCGCACTCC